>CAXNHQ010000022.1:0-10089 GCA_964202285.1 Rhodoluna sp.
TAGTAACTGGGGGCTCGCTTGGTGCGAGGTCAATAAATCAACCAATAGAACAGTCTCGTTCGATTCTTGCCGCCGCCGGCGTCCAAGTTATTCAAATTATTGGTCAAACTAGTGATCTTGAAGAAGTCAACGACTCTGAATTTCGTCGAATTCGATATTTGGACCAGATGGAGCTTGCTATAGAAGCCAGTGACTTTGCGGTGTCAAGGGCTGGGGCGGCAACAGTCTCGGAGTTCTCGGCAGTTGGCCTGCCAGCACTCTATATTCCTTATCCAGTGGGAAACGGTGAGCAGCGCTTCAATCTTCAGGATGTTCTTGCCCAAGGTGGAGCAATAACAATTTCTGACAAGGAGTTTACCTCCGAGTATGTGAGATCAACTCTCATACCTATCTTGTCTGACAGCAAGAAGATTGCGCAGATGTCAGACGCGAGCAAACGCTCGGGTGTTTTAGATGGATCAGAGAGGTTTATTTCACTGATTGACGAGGTACTCTCGAGAAGATGATAAAACCCGACTTCTCGCAACCAGTTCCCGATGACCTGGGAGTAGTGCACTTCATCGGCATTGGCGGTTCAGGCATGAGCGGAATCGCGCGTATTTTGCACGGCATGGGAAACACAGTGACTGGAAGTGATGTTCGCGAAAGTCCAAATATTGAAGCCCTTCGAAAGCTCGGAATACAAGTCAAAATCGGTCATGCTGAGCAGAACCTTGCACAAGCAAATACCGTAGTAGTCACCAGCGCCTTGTGGCCAACTAATCCCGAGTACTTACTTGCGAAGAAAAATGGCATTCCCGTCATTCATCGATCCCAAGCACTTGCTCATTTAGCTTCAAAAAAGAGACTCGTTGCGGTAGCGGGTGCGCACGGGAAAACGACTTCGACTGGAATGATAATCACCGCATTGTTGGGGATGAATCAAGCTCCAAGTTTCGTAAACGGGGGAGTCATTAATTCCATCGGGTCAAGCTCTCAAAGTGGGTCTGGTGAGTTATTCGTGGTTGAAGCTGACGAGTCGGATGGCTCTTTTCTTCATTACGACACCGCTGTTGCGCTAATCACTAATGTCGACCCAGATCATCTAGACCATTACGGAAGCATAGAGGCTTTTCATAAGGTATTTGCTGATTTTGCCAACAAGGTAAAAGAATTCGTTGTACTAAACAACGATGACCCAGGATGCCAATCTGTTGCCAAGCTAATTTCAAAGCCAATGATCAGCTTCGGGGAATCACCAGGGTCTGACTTCCGGGTAAAAAACATTGTTGAAAATTCCGAAGTTCAATTTGAACTCGAGTATCAGGGCCAAGTCGTAACGGCCACCCTAGCAATCGCCGGTCGGCACAATGCGATTAATGCTGCCGGTGCGGTGGCAACACTTGTTGGGCTGGGATTTGATTTTGAAAAGTCTGTAGCAGAGGTTGCGAAATTCATGGGCACGGAAAGAAGATTTGAGCTTCACGGAGAGCGTCGCGGGGTCAAAGTTTACGATGACTTTGCTCACCATCCAACCGAGGTTGCAGCAGCGCTTAACGGGGCTCGTGCGGTTGTTGGTAAGGGAAGAATTATCACAGTCTTTCAGCCGCACCTATACTCGCGCACCAGATTGTTCTCCAAAGAGTTTGCGGATGCACTGATGGCAAGCGATGAAGTCGTCTTGTTGGACATCTACGCCGCCAGAGAAGATCCCGAGCCCGGCGTTACCGGCAAGCTAATCCTGGATTCTGCAAACAACAATCCTAAGATTCACTATGTGCCCGAATGGTCGGAGGCATCGACTGTGGCAGCAAGTCTTGCAGGGCCAGGGGACTTTATTGTGACAATGGGATGCGGGGATGTTTACAAAATGGTGCCTGAATTATTCTCAGCTCTAGAAAAGTAACTTCAGTATGAAACGGCCACTCAAACATACCTCCAAGGTATCAAGACCTAAGTCAACACCGCTCGCGCGCGCACCAAAACGGGCAACTCGAGCGGATATTGATAATTCAGTTTTTGGCAGGATTCTTTCGGCCCAAAGGGGAAGAAGAATTGCTGCCACGCTAACTGTTGGTGCACTGCTCATGTTGGTAGTTCTAACTGGGGTAGCAACTTTTTCGCCACTGCTGGCAATTCAAAAGATTTCAATCATTGGAACCGAACGTCTTAGCCCAGAGGAGCTAGTCAAGGCACTACAGGGGGAGTTAGATACTCCTCTTCCGCTACTGAATCAAGAACGTATCGCGGCTTCACTTGCCGGTTTTGAAATTATCGAGAGCTTTTCAGCTACCGCAATACCTCCAAACGAACTTCAGGTAAGGGTCTCGGAACGGCAAGCACTTTGCATTATCCAGTTCGAAGGTGCACCATGGCTGCACGATCCAGCAGGTGTTCGCCTTGGTCCAGCAGAACCAACAGACGTTCTGCCGACTATTGTCACATCCGAGAATCCGAAGGATTCTGATCAGTTCAAGTACGCTGTTCAAGTTCTGTTGGCGTTACCTATGGAGTTACTGGGTCAGGTGGAGTTCATTGAAGCCAGGTCGAAGGATGATGTTCAGATGAGCCTGAGAGGAAATCTTGGCCAGAAGATAATTTGGGGTGACAGCTCGGACGCGGTTTTGAAGTCGAAAGTCCTGCAGGTTTTACTGCTTAATAACCAGGGAGCGTCCTCGGTGACTTTTGACGTTTCATCACCAAACGCGCCGGTCGCGAGGTTTGAGAATTATTAGACACGCCCAGCCACGTTGCGCATCAAACAGGCATTCGTGGCCTATTTTTTTGGCGCGGAGCATAAAAGCCTAGAGAGTCTAAGCTTCAAGCTGAGCTTTAGAGTTTTTGTTTCCTTGGGTGACAACACCCAGAGAAACAGCGTTGATTTTAGGGAGCATCATGGGTTTGAACCAAAACTACTTGGCCGTAATAAAGGTCGTTGGAGTCGGTGGCGGTGGTGTTAACGCTCTTAATCGAATGATTGAATCGGGCCTTCGTGGTGTTGAGTTCGTAGCAATAAACACAGATGCTCAAGCTCTTCTCATGAGCGAAGCGCATGTGAAATTGGATATTGGCCGTGAGCTAACAAGAGGTCTTGGAGCCGGTGCTGATCCGGAGGTTGGCAAGCGAGCGGCAGAAGATCACGAGGATGAAATTGAAGCCGCTCTTCGTGGCGCGGATATGATTTTTGTAACTGCTGGTGAAGGTGGCGGTACCGGTACCGGGGCAGCACCCATTGTTGCAAGAGTTGCAAAGCGAGTTGGAGCTTTGACAGTAGGTGTTGTTACTAAGCCGTTTGGATTTGAAGGCAAGAGAAGAATGCAGCAGGCCGAGGTCGGCATTGAGGCCATTCGCGCCGAGGTGGACACTTTGATTGTTGTGCCTAACCAAAGACTTCTAGAAATTGCCAACAAGACAGTTTCTGTCGTTGACGCGTTCAAGACTGCAGACGACGTGCTGCGTGCCGGAGTCCAGGGCATCACAGACTTGATTACAACGCCTGGTCTTATAAACCTTGACTTTGCTGACGTGAAATCTGTGATGCAAGGCGCTGGCTCTGCGCTCATGGGAATCGGAACTGCCAAGGGTGAAGATCGCGCCGTGCGGGCCGCAGAGATGGCAGTATCTTCGCCACTTCTTGAGTCAAGCATTGACGGCGCTCACGGTGTTCTCTTACTTGTTCAAGGAGCATCTGATCTTGGACTTCACGAAATAGATGAAGCCGCGAGGTTGGTCCAGGAAGCGGTAAGCCCGGAGGCGAACATAATTTACGGAACAACAATTGATGACACTCTCGGTGACGAGGTTCGCATTACCGTTATCGCGGCCGGTTTTGATGGCGGTATGCCAAAGGCCAGAAAGGCACCGCGTACAGTGTTTGCCGAAGTACAGGAGGCAAAGCCTTTGAGCGAACCAGTGACTGCGGACTTGGTTGAAGCCGCCGAGCAGAACGCAGTCTTTGACAGTCCGCAAATCGAGGATGAGCCAAAACCATATCCTTCATTTGCAAATGTTGAGTCAATCGAGCTGGATGAATCCCCAGTGCTTCCTCGCAGACCACAAACTGCCGATGGCACATTTGGGGATGACTTGGATATTCCGGAATTTCTTAGAGGGTAAGTGAGCGATTTAGCTCAGCGCTATAGAGAAATCGTAGATCGAATCGATTTAGCAGCCAAAGCCAGTAACAGATCCTCAGCTGATGTCACTCTTGTGGTTGTAACCAAAAACCACCCCCATCAGCTTGTGCTTGATCTGCTAGCTCTTGGCGCTAGAGACTTTGGAGAAAACCGCGACCAAGAAGCAGCTCCAAAGGCGAAGGAAATAGCGAGGCTGACCACAGAAGATTTTAGGTGGCACTTTGTCGGCCAATTGCAGACCAATAAGGTCAAAACTGTCTTGGAGTATGCAGATTTTATCCACTCTTTAGACAGGGAATCTTTGCTAACTGAGCTTCAAAAGCGCACGGAGGATCGTGCTGATACCCTCGGAGTCTTCGTCCAGGTGAATTTGACCGAAGATCCAGATCGCGGCGGGGTGAGGGTCCCAGATTTAATGGGTTTTGCGGAGAAGGTGGTTGCCAGCCAGGGGCTAAAGCTGGAAGGGCTAATGGGAGTTGGTGGCCTTCAGGTGGCCCCAGAAGCAGAATTTGAGAAGCTGGCAAATCTATCTGTCCAGCTTCAGAAGGTCGCCCCAGGGGCCAGGGGGCTTTCCATGGGCATGTCATCCGATTTCGAAGTGGCAATTGGCTACGGCGCGACACACCTGCGCATTGGAACCGCAATAACAGGCAATCGGCCCCAGTAGCCATATTCTTGGATGAGTACCAATAACAGGAGGAAGTAATGGCCGGAATACTCAAGCGCAGCATGGAATTTCTCGGATTTGCCGAGGAGTCAAATGACCTGCCCACTAGGCAAGAGACGGTTTCCAGTACTCAGCGTCCAGCTCGAGTCATTCCTCAGAGAGTTCGCCGCGGATCCAACGACGTTGCAGAGATTTTCACAATTGAACCTAAGTCCTACGAAGAGGCACCTATGGTTGCAGCCCACTACCGAATCGGTATCCCCGTGATTGTGAACATGGGAGAGATGAGCGAGGTTGAGTCTCGTCGCATGCTCGATTTCATGCTGGGACTAAAAGAAGGCCTAGAAGGACACATGCGCAGAGTTACCCCAAAAGTTTTCTTGCTAACCCCAACTCATGTTTCAGTGAATCAGGAGCAGCAGGAAGAGCCAGTCAACGAAGTTGACGATCTTCTAGTTCGTCCCTAGCTTCCGCTCATGAGTTTTTTGGCACTGATTGCCTATTGGGCTCTTCAGGTATTTTTCTTCTCACTTTTAGGGCGTCTTGTTCTTGATTTATTGATATCCTTTAGACTTGGGTTTAGACCCAAGGGTATTTTTCTTCCACTAGCTGAGATTGTGATGACGCTAACGGACCCGCCACTTAGATTCATTCGCAGATTTATCAAACCGGTCCAAATTGGCTCTATCTCGCTTGATTTTGGCTGGACTTTGCTTGTTTTGGTGGTTATTTTTGCGCGGGGCTTTGTGCAGGCCCTTATCTAGCAACAGTTACTAACTTGCGTTAGAATTTCTTAGGTTCAACGCTTACGCATTCGAAAGAGGAAAACTGAAATGCCACTTACACCAGAAGACGTAGTCAACAAGAGGTTTCAGCCAACCAAATTCCGCGAAGGCTATGACCAAGACGAAGTCGATGACTTTCTTGACGAAATAGTAGTCGAGCTCAGAAGGGTCTACCAGGAGAACGAAGATCTGCGCAGAAGACTTCTTGCAGCAGACGGACGAATTGCTGAACTACAACGAAGCGGTGCCGCACTTCCTGGCCAGCTGGCCTCTGCGCCTCCAGCGCCGGTGGCAGCGCCAGCTACCCCATTCCCGGAAGCCATCTCAGATCCTTCCACTTTGGATTCTTCGAACACCAACAACTTGTTGCAGTTAGCTCGTAAGCTCCACGACGAGCACGTTCGCGAGGGTATGGTCAAGCGAGACGAGCTAATTGCTGAAGGTCACGCCACAGCCGCACGTCTAGTTCGCGAGGCAGAAGCCAACCAGAGAGCAGAGCTGAACCGCCTAGAGCAGGAAAAGGCCGTTGTCGAGCACCGCATTCAGGAACTTCGTAGCTTCGAGCGCGAGTATCGCTTGCGCTTGAAAAGCTACATTGAGTCTCAGCTATCCGAGCTTGATGCTGCCGGAGTTGCTCCGCAGCAACAGCCCGGCAACACCCCTGGCCTTACCATCTAAGCTTTCTTGACTAAATCAAGAATTAAAGTTGCTAGCTGGTTATACCTTCTGATCGCGCTGACCTTAATTGCGGTGGATCAATTCGCCAAGAACTACTTCATAGCAACTTTGGAACAGGGAACCAGTTACCCAGTGATTGTCGATCTTCTTTCCTGGCGACTTGTCTATAACGATTCAGCAGGGTTTGGTCTTGGTTTTGGTTACACCTGGATTCTCGCTGGTATATCAGCGGCCGCCGCACTGGTGACAATTTGGTACGCAAGACGATTGGAATCAATATCGTGGTCTATTATGACCGGGATATTCCTCGGCGGTGTCGTTGGAAACTTAATCGATAGGTTAATTCGGGAACCAAGTTTTGGTAACGGGCACGTTGTGGACTTTATCCAGATCCCTTTTGATTTTCCTGTTTTTAACCTGGCGGATATCTTCATCGTTTCAATGGCCATTCTTACCGTCATACGGGTGATGCGGGGAGAGGACTTGGGCGGCATCGAGCCGAAAGCTAAATGAGTCAGCGTTTCGAAATTGATAGCTCGCTAGCTGGTGAGCGGGCTGATACCGCCATCTCAAGACTCCTTGGAGTTTCTAGGTCATCGGCAGCCGACATTTGCGAGCAAGGCGACGCGAGTGTGGGATCGAAAACGTTGACCAAGTCAGATCGCCTGAGCCTTGGAGACAAGTTATCAATTAAGCCCCAGGTAGAACCCGAACCACTTCGCGTTATAGAAACGCCAGTAGCTGAGCTGCTAGTTGTATATCAAGATCAGGATCTGGTGATTGTTGATAAGCCCGCTGGAGTGGTGTCTCATCCAACAGTTGGGTTTCAGGGCCCAACTGTTGCAGGAGCTCTCCTTGCCAGAGGAATTTCCCTTTCCACTTCTGGCGCTCAGGAGCGACAGGGTATCGTTCAGCGCTTGGACGTCGGAACTAGTGGTTTGATGATGCTGGCTAAATCGGAACTGGCATATTCCAGACTGAAGCAGTCATTCCGTGACAGAGAAGTTCATAAGATTTATCACGCGATGATACAAGGGCACCCAGACCCTTCGGAAGGCACCTTCGACGCACCGATCGGACGGCACCCGAAAGCAGAATTCAAGTTCGCTGTTATCGAAGGTGGCAAACCTTCGATAACTCACTACCGAACCTTAGAGCTTTTTCCTGCCCTTTCTTTGTGTGAGGTGAATCTTGAAACTGGTCGCACCCACCAGATCAGAGTGCACTTCTCTGCATTCAGGCATCCACTTCTTGGCGACACCATGTATGGCGCGGATCCTGCGCTTGCAAAGAAAGTGGGAATCGAAAGACAGTTTCTTCACGCCAAAGAGCTTGGCTTTACTCACCCAATATCTGGCAAGCCGATGCATTTAGTCTCCGAGTACCCTGCTGACTTGGCGGGAGTGCTTGAACGCCTGAGGTCATAAATAGCCTTAGGCTAAAACCCATTCACTCAATTACCTAGGCGGGGTTTCGTTGTCGACAAAGGATTCCTTTGTGCACCTTCACGTGCACAGTGAGTATTCCATGCTCGATGGGGCAGCCAGAATTGGGCCTCTGACCAAAGCTGCGGCCGAGATGGGTATGCCGGCTATCGCAATCACTGATCACGGTAACAACTTTGGCTCCTACGACTTCTATCAAACGGCAAAAGCCAATGGCATAAAGCCAATCATTGGTATCGAGGCCTACCTGTCTCCTGGAACTGCGCGAACTGACCGAACCAGAGTCAAGTGGGGAACAGGTGGTGAGGATGACGTTTCAGGAGGAGGCGCATACACGCACTTGACCATGCTCGCCGAAACCACTGAGGGTATGTACAACTTATTCAAGATGTCATCCAAGGCCTACCTTGATGGTTTTTACTTCAAACCTCGTATGGATCGCGAGCTACTGCAGCAGTATTCAAAAGGAATAATTGCAACCACCGGCTGTGCCTCGGGAGAAGTGCAGACCCTTATTCGCCTCGGTCAGTATGACAAGGCCGTTGAGTCCGCCGCCTTCTATAGAGATGTATTTGGTAAAGATAGTTACTTCGTTGAGATCATGGACCACGGCATTGACATTGAACGTCGTGCCACCTCAGACCTTCTGAGGCTTGCTAAAGACTTGGGGTTACCGCTGGTTGCCACAAACGACCTTCACTACACTCATGCAGCCGAGGCCACCGCCCATGAAGCTCTTTTATGCGTTCAGTCCTCAACCAATTTGCTTGATCCGAACCGGTTCAAATTCGATGGCGCAGAGTATTACCTGAAATCACCTGCTGAAATGCGTGAGTTGTTTAGGGATCACCCTGAAGCCTGCGACAACACACTTTTGATAGCGGAACGTTGCAACGTCGAATTTCAAAAGCGCGATCTAATGCCCAAGTTCCCACTACCGGAGGGGGAGACAGAGGCAAGCTGGTTTGCTAAAGAGGTAGATCGGGGAATGAAGCGACGCTACGGCCAGAACGTTCCAGAGCTGCAAGCTAAGCAGGCAAATTACGAAGTTAGTGTGATTGCACAGATGGGATTTCCCGGCTATTTCCTCGTGGTGGCTGACTTTATCGCTTGGGCTAGGTCACAAGGAATTCGGGTTGGTCCTGGACGAGGTTCTGCTGCTGGTTCGATTGTTGCCTACGCTCTTGGCATTACTGAGCTCGATCCAATAGTTCACGGTTTGATTTTCGAGCGGTTTTTGAATCCCGACCGAGTATCGCCACCAGATATTGACGTTGACTTTGACGATCGACGCAGGGGAGAAGTTATTCGCTACGTCAGCCAAAAATATGGAGAAGACCGGGTGGCCCAGATTGTCACCTTTGGAACCATAAAGGCCAAGCAGGCCCTGAAGGACTCCGCACGGGTGTTGGGTATGCCTTACGCGGCGGGTGAAAAGCTCACCAAGCTAATGCCAGGCATGGTGCTTGGAAGAGACATCTCTTTGGGTGATCTTGTTGAAAAACCTCAGGACAAACAGGCCGAGCAAACCTCCAGATACAAAGAGGCAGTCGAATTCAGAGAGGCACTGGAAAGCGATTCAGATTCAGCCAAGATTTTTGAACTCGCCAGAGGATTGGAGAATCTGAAACGGCAATGGGGTGTTCACGCTGCTGGCGTGATCATGTCGGCAGAGCCACTTATTGACGTGATCCCGATTATGCGCCGTGATGATGACGGCGCGGTCATTACCCAGTTCGATCAACCCCCGTGTGAAAAACTTGGCCTGTTAAAGATGGACTTCTTGGGTCTTAGAAACCTTACAGTTTTGGATGATGCCTTGGTAAACATAAAGGCGAACCGCGGAGTCACCGTGGTGCTGGAAGATCTTGATCTAAACGCCGACAAGAACACGTTCGAGCTTCTTTCGCGCGGAGAGACCCTTGGGGTGTTCCAGCTCGATGGAGCACAGGTTCGATCGCTTCTTAGAACACTAAAGCCCACGGAGTTTGAACACATTTCGGCCGTTATTGCTTTGTATCGACCCGGACCAATGGGTGAAAAATCTCACACCAACTACGCACTTAGAAAAAACGGCCTGCAGAAATCAGAACCGGTTCACCCGGAGCTCGCGCAAACGCTTGCTGACATTCTTGACCCAACTTATGGTCTTATTGTCTACCAAGAGCAGGTTATGGCCGTTGCGCAAAAAGTCGCAGGCTTTAGCTTGGCTCAAGCAGATCTTCTTCGCCGCGCGATGGGTAAGAAAGACAAGAAGGAACTAGATCGGTCCTATAAGGACTTCAGTGGCGGAATGCTGGCCCAGGGATACTCGGAAGCAGCTATTGAAACACTCTGGAAGACACTGCTGCCATTTGCCGACTACGCGTTCAACAAGGCACACAGCGCCGGTTATGGTG
>CAXNHQ010000023.1:0-9984 GCA_964202285.1 Rhodoluna sp.
CTTTCGGAATGACTTCGGAGCTGAAGGTAACTCAAACTCTGACTCGTTCTCGTCTTCGTTGACATCTGGAACAGTGAGTCGATCAATTATGGACTGAGCGGAAATCTGGCCTTCACCAATTGATGCAAACAACGCACTCAGGTCTTGTATACCAAGTTCCCCGACAATCTTTCCAAGCGAATCCGCTGACATTAATTGCTGAAGCGGAAGGCCCAATTTACGCATTGTCTTTGTCAGCTGATCCTTGCCAGCCTCAATCGCGTCTTCACGTCGTTCTTGCGAGAAATGATGCTTAATCTTTGCTCTGGCTCGTGGGGAGGCAACAAAATTCAACCAGTCTTTTGAGGGCGAGGCGTCAACTGATTTAGAGGTAAGAACTTCAACAACATCCCCGGAGCTAAGCACGCTGTCAAGGGGGGTGATGCGTCCATTAACCTTTGCACCGATAGTTTTATGCCCTACCTCAGTGTGAACCGCGTACGCGAAATCGACTGCTGTTGCGCCGGTAGGAAGTCCAACAACTTTACCCTTTGGGGTAAAGACGTAGACCTCCTTGGCGCCGATCTCAAATCTCAGTGCGTCAAGGAATTCGCCAGGGTCTTTGGTTTCTGCCTGCCAATCTGAAAGGTGCTTAAGCCACAGCAAATCGTCCTGAGTTGTCGATTGGGATTTACCGGCTTGCTCTTTGTACATCCAATGGGCAGCAACACCGTATTGTGCTCGCTGATCCATCTCGCTTGTTCGTATCTGAATCTCCACGGCTCTACCGGAAGGTCCTATCACTGTTGTGTGCAGAGACTGATAAAGATTGAACTTTGGCATCGCGATGTAGTCTTTGAATCGACCTGGCACTGGGTTCCAGCGAGCATGAATGGCACCGAGAACTGCATAACAGTCGCGAACCGAACCAACAAGAACCCTGATACCGACCAGGTCGTAAATTTCATCGAATTCTCTGCCCCTAACGACCATCTTTTGATAGATGCTGTAATACTGCTTTGGCCGACCGGCAACTTTACCCTTGATGCGCTCCGATTTGAGATCGCTTTCTATTGCGCCAATTACTTCGTCTAGATACTGCTCACGCATTGGAGTGCGTTGCGTGACTAGGTTTACAATCTCCTCGTATACCTTTGGGTACAAAATCTCAAACGATAGATCTTCTAGCTCAAGCTTTAGGGTGCTAATTCCCAAGCGATGAGCCAACGGTGCATAAATCTCTAAGGTCTCTTGTGCCTTGCGTTTGGCTGATTGTTCAGACACATACTTCCAAGTTCGGGCGTTGTGCAACCGGTCAGCAAGCTTTATGACTAAAACCCGGATGTCCTTAGACATGGCGACAACCATTTTCCGGACCGTTTCCGCCTGAGCGCTGTCTCCGAATTTGATTTTGTCTAGCTTTGTGACGCCATCGACCAGCATTGAGACTTCTTCGCCAAAATCCGAACGGAGTTTCTCTATTGAGTAGGGTGTATCTTCTACTGTGTCATGCAGCAATGCCGCAGCAATCGTCGTGGCTCCGATTCCAAGATCCGCCAAAATCTGTGCGACCGCAACCGGATGTGAAATGTAGGGTTCGCCTGATTTCCGCAGCTGGCTCGAGTGTGCCTGCTCGGCTACAGAAAAGGCCTTCTCGACTAAAGCGACATCTGCCTTCGGATGGTTTGTTCGCAGCGCGCGAATCACAGCTTGTAGCTCTTGACTGTATGAGCTCTGTTTGGTGAATAACCGCGGCAAGCGGGATCTGATTGAGCTGGTCTCTAGATCCGTCATCGCTTAGCCTTTCTAAATCCAAGCCTAGTCTTGAGAGCGATTAGCCCCTAGGGCTTGATGAGGAATCGTGGCTCCTTCTCACGAAGGTGCACGTACACCGGAGAAGCTATAAATATCGATGAGTACGTACCGACAATAATTCCGATAAACAGAGCCAGAGCAATATCCCGAAGTGTTCCAACCCCAAGAATAAATGCACCAATGAAAAGAATTGATGCCACTGGCAGAACTGCCACAACAGAGGTATTTACAGAGCGAACTAGTGTCTGATTGACAGCAAGATTCACCTGTGAGGCAAAAGTGGTTGTCTCCGAGAACTCAACATCTACGGTGTTCTCTCGAACCTTGTCAAAAACCACGACAGTGTCATAAAGCGAGTAGCCAAGAATCGTGAGAAGGCCAATCACAGCTGCTGGAGTCACCTCAAAACCCGTCAGAGCGTAGATACCCGCGGTGATAACTATGTCGTGGGCCAAGGCAGCTAGTGCAGCGACTGACATCTTGAAGGTGCGGAAATACAGCGCCATCAGAACAGAGACCAGTATCAGGAAAACAATCAGGCCATTCAAAGCCTTTGAGGTAACATCAGCCCCCCAGTTAGCGCCAATAAACGAGGACGTGACCGCTCCAGACTCAACACCATAGGCACTAGCAAGGGCGATTCTAATCTCCTCGGTAGTTACGTCGTCTAGCTGTTCGGTCTGAATTCTTACCGAGTCAACGCCGATGGATGTGACAATAGGTTGACTTTCTGGCTCAACGGAAGTTACTGCATCCCTAGCAACCTGCTGCGATGTGCTGCCAACACCATCGATGCGAAACTCGCTGCCACCGCGGAACTCGATTCCGAAATTGAATCCCCCGCGTGCTACAGGAGCCACAATCGCCAAGACCACCAGCACCAACGCAATTGCATACCAGAGCTTTCGGCGACCAACGATGTCGATCGAGACCCTGCCACTATAGAGATTGTTACCCATTTCGCTTAGCTTCGACATTATTTACCTCCTGACTTTTCTGCTTCTTGCGCTGCCTGTTGAGCTTTGCGCTCTGCAATCGTTTGTCTGGTTGCCGCCTCTTTGGAAACTTTTCCAGCCTTACCAGGACTCAAGTTAGTAGAAGTCCTGAATTGCCCACGCCCCATGTAACCAGAAGCCTTTAGAGCCTTGGAATCGAAACCTGACCAAGGGTGACCAGAGCTGAAGAATTTGGTACGGGCCAGCAAGCGAAGCAACGGGTGGGTAAAGAGCACAACAACAATTAGGTCAACGATTGTTGTTAATCCCAGCGTGAACGCAAATCCTCTAACGTTTCCAACGGTAAGCAGAAACAAAGTGGCTGCAGCGGTGAAGCTCACCGCGTCCGAGGCAAGAACGGTGCGTATCGAACGCTTCCAGGCATTTTCAACAGCAACCTCGAGGTTTCTTCCTTCTCGAATTTCATCTCGTACTCGCTCAAAGTAAACGATGAACGAGTCAACCGTAATTCCAATCGCAACGATTAATCCGGCAACACCGGCCATCGACAAACGATAGCCCTGTCTCCAGGACAAGAAGGCAATCAGCAAGTAGACAAGCACTGCAGCTACCACTAGCGAACCGATTGTCACAATTGCCAGTCCTCGATACTGGAATGCTGAGTAAATCACCACTAGCACCAAGCCGATCAACCCGGCAAGAAGTCCGCTTGTTAGTTGATCTTGACCTAAGGTTGCAGAAATGTTCTCTTGGCTCTGCACCTCAAATCCAATGGGCAGCGATCCATACTTCAACTGATCCGCCAACACTTTCGAGCTGTCCCTGTCAAAACTTCCCGTTATCTGAGCGGACCCATTAGAAATCACTGCCTGAGTGGTGGGTGCTGTGATAACAAACCCATCTAGAGTGATTGCAAACTGATTTCTGGGTTGTTCAAGCGGGAAAAGCCTTTTGGTTACGGTTGCAAATGATTCAGAACCTTCGGGGTCGAACTCAAGATTTACGGCCCAGGTATTTGTGGAGGCTCCAGTCGAGGACTGAACGGTTCCATTTGATGCATCCGAGATGTTGGCTCCATCAACTTCAACGGGTCCAAGTATGAACTTTGCTGTACCACTTACATCACAAGTTACCAGTGGGATAGTTGGATCATCAATCTGTCCGGGCTCTCTAAACGAAGTTGAGCAATCAAGTTCATCAAACTCTTTCTGAATCTCAGGAGTGATCCAATTTAGGTCGCTCGCGTCGACCGGAGTAGGTTGCTGCGCAGTCGGAGTCTCAGCTGGAGTTGGTTCCGCAGTCGTGGCATCCCCTGTTGCATCAGTTCCGTCGACTTCGGTCAAAGCGGAACCCTGGCTAGTTACTAGAACGGCACGAAACTCCAACTTCGCAGAAGCCTTGATTAGGGCGAGGGTGTTCTCGTCTGGAACACCTGGAATAGATACGATGATGTTTGTGTCACCCTGAGTTATCACCTGAGATTCGCTAACACCGCTGGCGTCCACGCGTTGACGAATAATTGCTACTGCTTGGTCAAGTTGCTCGGTTGTGACGGCCTGACCATCCAGCAGCAGCGGAGCAAGGATAACTTGGGTTCCACCTTGTAAATCAAGCGCCAGTTTCGGTGTGAAGCTAGCGTTCTCATCCGTTAGAGAACCAAAACCGATTAGCCCCGTAAATCCTGCGAGTATGACGAATAACCAAGCCAATGACTTACGTGCGGACTTAACTGTGCTGCTAGCTGCCAACGTCTAATCCCTCGCTATTTCGAAGTACCAGATTTTGCTGGCTTAGTTCTAAACTTCGAAGTTGCTGCTTTGGTCTTGGTGGAAGAGGCTGCGGCCTTTCTAGGTTTTCTAACGGCTGGCACAGTGATGCTCTTTTCGATGCTACGAACAGCTCCGACAGCCACCGTCAATTTCTGGCCGGGAGCAGTCTCTAGTTCAATACGATCGCCGCTAACGTTTGCGATTTTGCCGTAGATGCCACTTGTTAGCATCACAAACGCACCTTTGACAACCTGGCTTCTCAGCTCCTCGGCTGCTTTCTTTCTTCTGCGCCCTGAAACAAATATCCAGATACCCAAAAGGCTAAGAGCCATAAGAAAAAACAGTGTGTCGTCCATTTAAACCTAACGTGAAAAAATAGCGCCTTTGCGCGTTCCTAATTATAACTGGACGCTCAAAGACCCATTTAACTCCCTTGGTTCAAGCCAAGATGGCGGTATGCCAATGAAGTAGCCTGCCTGCCTTTGGTAGTTCTTTGAATCAGGCCCTCACGCAGTAAATAGGGCTCAACCACAGCTTCTATGGTGTCTGGCTCTTCCCCGACAGCGACAGCTAAGGTCGACAATCCAACCGGCTTGCCTTCGAATTTGAGAATCAAAAATTCCAAAATCTGTTTGTCGAGCCGGTCTAAACCAAGAGAGTCAACCTCGTAGAGCTCGAGCGCTCTAGTTGCAACTTCAGAGGACACAATGCCAGATCCATCAACCAAAGCAAAATCGCGAACCCTGCGAAGCAGGCGATTAGCGACCCGAGGTGTACCTCTAGATCTACTCGCAATAAGCTCGAGAGCGTCTTGGTCAGCGACCAACGACAGCTGCCTTGCGGCCCTAGACAGAACAGAGGATAAATCCGAGTGTCCGTAGAACTCAAGATTTGCGGTGTAACCAAAACGATCACGAAGCGGGTTAGGTAGCATGCCCGATCGAGTAGTAGCTCCGACAAGGGTGAACGGTTCTAGCTCCAAAGAGATAGAAGACGCACCTGCCCCCTTGCCTACCATTACATCAACACGGAAATCCTCCATCGCAAGATAGAGAAGCTCTTCGGCTGGCCTAGCCATTCGATGAATCTCGTCGATAAACAAAACTTCTCCCGCTGATAGCGAAGACAAAATAGCTGCTAAATCTCCAGCGTGCTGAATTGTTGGTCCGCTCGAGATACGCAGTCCTGATCCCACCTCCGCCGCGATAATCATCGCGAGCGTCGTCTTGCCAAGTCCTGGAGGTCCGGCAAGCAGTATGTGATCAGGCGAGCGATTCTGAATGGCCGCCGCCTTCAGCAACAGCCCGAGTTGCTTGGAAACATTTGACTGACCGATGAACTCGTCTAGGGTTGTCGGACGTAATGCTGACTCGAACTCAAGATCATTTTCAGTAACGGCAGGGTTCAATAAATCGTTCAATTTGCAGTACCTCTGGCCAATAGCTGAAGAGCAAGTCTTAGTACTTCCTTCTCGGAGGATTCAGCATTCGAAACTGATTCCACGGCCCGCACGGCGTCCTTTTCTTTGTAACCCAATCCGACCAGCGCATCAATAGCCACGGGGTGGTTTCCCTGTTTGCTTGGTCCCCCCAAACCTGCAGGTAGTTTGCCAGCTAACGAAAGCGTGATTAACTTCGCGGTCTTGGACCCAATCCCCGTGACACCTTTGAACACAGAATCGGCTTCCTGAGAGACAGCATCTCGAATCTGAGAAACGGAGAGAGTGTTGAGAATCGCTAGGGCCGACTTAGCGCCTACCCCGGTGACAGATCTAAGAAGTTCAAAGGTCTGTAAATCAGATTGATCGATGAAACCATACAAGGTAAGAGAGTCCTCACGAACTATAAGAACTGTAAAAAGCTCAGCGTGGTCACTTAGTGAAAATGAAGATGCCACACGATTGACCGTGTTGACCAAGAGGCCAACTCCCCCAACGTCCACAACTAACGCCTCAGGCGAAGAAGCGCGTACTGTTCCAGATACTGAGGCAATCACGAACTTAGCCTAACTACGGTTTTGATTTGCCTCTTGCTGATTTCACCGCGGAGTGCCACTTCTGTTGAGCTTTGGTGTAGCTAGCGGAAGAATTGACTCCTCGATAGCCTTGGCAAATCGCTATCGCAAGAGCATCGGCGGCGTCTGCAGGTTTGGGAATCTCCTTCAAATCCAGTAGCTTTGCGACCATCGCGCCAACTTGAGCCTTACCTGCCCTACCAGAACCCGTAACCGCCGCTTTTACTTCGGTAGGGGTGTGCATAGCAATAGGGATTTGATACTTGTGGGCAAGAAAAATCGCCACGCCCGCAACTTGAGCGGTACCCATCACTGAGTTAAGGTTTTGCTGCGAAAACACCCTCTCAATTGCTATTACATCCGGTGCGAACTTTACAATCTGGCTCTCTAGAGCGGTTCCAATCAGACCAATGCGAGCATCGAGTTCAGCTTCTTTGCTCGACTCAATTACACCCACATAAACCAAGGTGGTCTTACGTGATTTTCCTAAGTCAATGACGCCAATACCGCACCTAGTCAATCCAGGATCCACACCCAGAATTCTGGTCACTTTTTACGCTTCTAGCTCGGCAAGCACTTCAGGCGATATGTCAAAGTTGGAATAGACGCTTTGCACCTCGTCAGAATCTTCCAAAGCGTCAATTAGTTTGATGACAGTTCTAGCGGTCTCAACATCTACTTGAATTGATGCAGCGGGGACAAACTCCACATCAGCACTTTCGTAATCCAACCCCGCATTTTGTAAAGCGGTACGGACTGCAACCATAGACGATGGATCAGTTGTCAAAACAAAACTCGAATCTCTCGATTCGATGTCCTCAAGTCCATGCTCAAGACCAACCTCAAGAATTTTATCTTCTGATACTGAATCAGCTCGCTCTATGGTGATTACGCCCTTTCGACTGAACAGGTAAGACACGCTTCCCGGGTCTGCCATGGTTCCACCGTTTCTGCTAATTGCGAGACGGACATCAGCGGCGGCTCGATTTTTGTTGTCTGTAAGACACTCGATGAGAATAGCTATACCGTTTGGGCCATAACCTTCGTAGAAAATTGTTTGATACTCAACCGCGCCTGCATCCTGACCGGAGCCTCGCTTAATGGCCCTTTCGATGTTGTCGTTTGGTAGCGAACTCTTGCGACCCTTCTGAACGGCGTCATAGAGTGTTGGATTGCCGTCCATGTCGGCTCCGCCAGTCCTAGTGGCAACCTCGATGTTCTTGATTAGCTTTGCAAAGAGTTTTGCCCTACGAGAATCAATGATTGCTTTCTTGTGCTTAGTGGTAGCCCACTTGGAATGCCCTGACATTTATCTCCTAGTTGCGCTTTGCTATGAATTCTAAATTAGATGCTACTTGTCGCCACTTATCATCTGAAGAAAGTACTGATGGACGCCAGTTTCACCCGTGATTTCAGGATGAAAGGAGGTTGCCAACATGTTCTTCTGTCTAACAGCAACAACTCGACCGTCTCCAAGGTTAGCAAGAACCTGCACACCTTCTCCTACCCGCTCGACAATGGGAGCTCTGATGAACGCTACGTTTACTTGCCCCCCGTCGAAATCGAGTACCGATTCGAATGAATCCAACTGCGAGCCAAAGGCGTTTCTGCGAATTGATACATCCATAACCTCAAGACTTTGCTGGCCCGAGGCGCTGTCAATTACTTCCTTGGCGAGGGTAATCATTCCGGCACAAGTTCCGAACACAGCATGACCAGTGTTTACGAAATCTAGTACCGGGTTCCTAAGATCAAAAATGTCCAGGAGCTTTGAAATCGTTGTGGATTCGCCACCGGGAAGTATTAATCCATCAAGTCCCTCTAGCTGGTCTCGACTTCGAACCTCAACCGTTTCACATGAGAGCTTTGTGAGCGTATCGATGTGCTCTCTAACGTCACCTTGAAGAGCTAATACCCCGATACGCAATTACCAACCGCGCTCCGAAAGTCGATGTGGGGCAGGAAGATCCTTAACGTTGATGCCAACCATGGCCTCGCCAAGTCCCCTTGATGCCTCAGCAATTACCGCTGGATCGTTGTATGCCGCAACCGCTTTGACAATAGCAGCCGCGCGCTTAGCAGGTTCTCCCGACTTGAACACTCCAGAGCCAACAAACACTCCATCAGCCCCAAGCTGCATCATCATTGCTGCATCTGCAGGAGTTGCAACTCCACCCGCAACGAACAAAACAACTGGAAGCTTCTTTGTCCTGGCTACTTCTCTAACGAGGTCGTAAGGGGCCTGAAGTTCCTTAGCTGCGACAAAGAGCTCATCTTCTGTCTTTGATGCAAGCACGTTTATCTCACCCAAGATAGTTCTGATGTGCTTGGTCGCTTCCGAAACATCTCCAGTTCCTGCCTCGCCCTTTGAGCGAATCATTGCAGCGCCCTCGGTTATTCTTCGAAGGGCCTCTCCTAGGTTGGTAGCGCCACAAACAAAAGGAACATCAAATTTCCACTTGTCAATGTGATTGACATAGTCCGCTGGCGAAAGCACTTCAGACTCATCGATGTAATCGACCTTTAGTGACTCAAGCACTTGAGCCTCAACGAAGTGGCCAATGCGGGCTTTTGCCATGACCGGGATCGAAACCGTGGCAATGATTTGCTCAATAAGTTCCGGGTCACTCATTCGTGCGACGCCACCCTGGGCGCGAATGTCGGCTGGAACGCGCTCTAGGGCCATTACGGCAACCGCGCCAGCATCTTCGGCAATTCTTGCCTGCTCGGCGTTAACCACGTCCATAATCACGCCGCCTTTTAGCATCTCTGCCAGTCCGCGCTTAACTAATGGAGTTGATTCGTTTTTTGATGAAGTCATGGGGATATTCTAACCCGCCAATTTGACTAAATTACTGGTCTAGCCAAGCCTTTTGAATCTCAGCCCTAACCTCACCCAAGAGCCTAGGAATGGCCTTGGTCTGAGCGATTATTGGAAAGAAGTTTGAGTCATTGCTCCAGCGCGGGACGATGTGCTGGTGCAGATGCTCCGCGATTCCAGCCCCGGCAAGTTCACCCTGGTTCATACCTAAATTGAAACCCTGGGCCCTAGAGACTTTCCTGAGAACTTTCATACCTGTTTTACCTAACGCTGCCATTTCGGCAGCTTCTTCATCCGTTGTCTCTTCGTATCCAGCAACATGGCGGTAGGTACACACCAGCAGATGCCCTGAGTTGTAAGGGAAAAGATTTAGTAGGACAAAACAGGTTTCACCACGATGGACGATCAATCCGTCTTCGTCGGAGCCTTGCGGTGCCAAACAAAACGGGCACTCTTCCCTCTTAGGCTGTTGACCATTTTGTATGTACACCAAGCGATGCGGAGTCCAGAGCCTTTGATAGTTATCTGGTACTCCTGGCAGAAACTCCGGTCCGGTCAACTAAACCTGCTTCTTAGACTCAATGGCTTCAAGAATCAGAGCAATAGCTTCATCAACAGCTACCCCATTCAC
>CAXNHQ010000024.1:0-9940 GCA_964202285.1 Rhodoluna sp.
GTCCAAACTTCCAAAGTTTCCATGGCCATCAATCAGGGGCGCTCTAAGAGAGAAGGGTTGTGCCATTCGAACTAGTGCGTCGTAGATTGCGCTGTCTCCGTGCGGGTGGAGTTTACCCATCACTTCACCGGTGACACGGGCTGATTTAACGTGTCCCTTGTCAGGTCTAAGTCCCATCTCACCCATTTGGTAAACAATGCGTCTGTGAACGGGCTTTAGACCATCCCTAGCATCAGGCAGTGCTCGCGAGTAGATGACCGAGTAAGAGTATTCAAGGAACGAGTCCTGCATCTCCTTGGATAGGTCGATGTCGAAGATTCGCTCCGGTACTACTTCAATTGGGTCTTTGGCCATGGTCTTCCTGTTGCTGTGGCAAACTTAGCTTCGATGCTACCTTCTGTTCCCAAATCACTCGGGAGGCTTTCCGACGTCTACCTAAGCGCATACCTTGCTCTTAGCACCGCGGAAAACCCTCTGAAGCTAGCAGTCAGGAAAAGTTACCTGGTAATCCTGGTCGATGGACTGGGAACGGCAAACATCAGATCCGCTGGTGGTCATGCTAGCTTCCTGAATCAAAAGCTGGGATCCGCAAAATCACTTTTCTCGGGTTTTCCTGCGACCACAACTACCAGCTTGACTTCGCTGGCAACTGGAGAATCCAACGGTCAGCACGCCGTGTTGGGCCATCGCATTTACGAAAGAGAACTCAAGCAAAACATCAACTTTCTAAACGATCTCGGGCTCGATCTTGATCCGCAAAAGTATCAGAACCTGGAGACAATATCCGAGCGAGCCAGCGCCCAAGGCGTGACGGTTTCGACCATTGGCCCGGCTGAGTATGACGGCTCGGGTTTCACAATGGCCACGATGCCCTCTGCTAAATACATCTCTGCAGAGAGTTTTCAGGATCGATTTAGAGCTTCTCTAAAGGCTCTGCAGGTTCCCAACAGCCTGACCTACCTATACTTTCCTGAGCTAGATCAATTGGCTCATCGATTCGGCGTTGATTCCACTAATTGGCTAAAGGCAATAGAGGATATTGATTCCGAGTTAGCAAAATTTGCGGCCTCCTTGCCATCAAACTCTGGGGTTGTGTTGACAGCTGACCATGGAGTTATTGATGTTCCAGCGGACCGGCACATTTACCTAGATGAATATGAATGCTTTATTGATTTAGAGCAAATTGGGGGAGACCCTCGAGTCGGTTTCCTATATTTCAAATCAGGAACCGATATCGAAGGCACGAGACAAACAATTTCTCAGGCGATCGGTTCTATGTGTGATGTCGTTACCGTAAGCGAGATTGTTGAAGCAGGGTGGCTTGCCAAGCTATCATTTCAAGCTGCTTCGGTTGCGCCTGATTTGGTGATACTTCCAAAATCAGATCGCGTTGTCTATCATCGTGGTTTTGCTAAATCTAGATCACTACTCATGATTGGCCAGCACGGAGGTATGACTCAGGCCGAGTGGGAAGTGCCAATGATTATTTTCTAGTCCTCAGTTTTTGTGCCGAAAACAATCTCGTCCCAACTAGGTATTGATGCCCGACCTCGTTTTGGTGTTGTAGGTTGTTCCGACTCAACAACTGATGGGGGTGGTGTAACCTCTTGTTCTTCCATCGTCTCCTCGGCGACATCGGGGACGAGGGATAAAAACTCAGTTTGTGGAACATGCTGTTCGCTTGATTCTCGCTCACTACGTTTTTTTCTAAGTGCCTCAAGAAGATCCGCAGTCTCTGAAATTGGCTCCACGGATGCCGATACCGGTTCGCTCTTCGCAACTATTGGTTGTGGAAGAGTACGTGCCAAGTCAACAGTGTCAGGCAGGTTCGGTGTCGAATCAGGCACTGGGTTTTGCACTGTTTTGAGTTTTGGTGCGGGAGGACTCATCCGCTCAGATGTTGAAAGTGATATTGCTAGTGAATCTTCTGGAACCAAGGCCAGACGCTTTGGATCGTAGCTCCAAGTGGCCTTTTTCTGATCTCCGTCCAATTCAAACTCGCAGTAAAGATAAAACCCGTGATCCGGAGCCTTAAGTGCGGACCACCTTTCGATGCCAGCTCCACTCGCGGCCAAGCGGGCCTTGATGATTTCTCCAAACTCTCGGGTGGTTGGCTCGTTGAACCGGTCGCCTGGCACTTCTAGTCGGACCGTCAGGGCATTGAGAACAGCATGATTGAGCTCGTCGAGAACTGGCTGTGCAAACTTCATCACATAATCAACCGCAGCCCCGCTAGCACGGACTATGTCCTCAATACTTCGCCCTACTCGGATCTCCTCTTGAATCTCACGGGGAGTGAGGGTTGGCTGATCAAGCCTCAGATTCTGGTCATTCTTGATTGACCGGCGAATTGACTCGTCGAGCAGAAGACGAAATTTCTGCCCCTCGGAATCCTCAAGCAAGAGGAAATCGCCGTCTGATCCCAAAAATCTTATGTCTTTCATGGCTTTGACTCTCCTGACTATGAGTTTGCCAGCAAGCTTGGTCTGACTGCGCAAAAACACGGCATATTCCAAGGTTTTTCCCGCTGTGTCAGTTTGCTATTGGGGGGTATTTGTTAGACACTACTAGCGCCTAAAGAACGAAAGAAAGGGCCAACCATGGCTACCGATTACGACGCTCCTAGAAAAGCCGATGACGACACAGAGTCCCTCGAGGCTATAAAAGAGCGCGGTCCCGCCAAAGCAGCATCGGATACTGAGGACATTGACTCTGGCGACTCGTTCTCCATCCCAGATGTGGTGTCTGAAGATCTTGAGGTTGTCGTGTTGCCACCCCAGGACGACGAGTTTACTTGTTCGAATTGCTTTATCGTAAAGCACAGATCTTTGGTTTCTAGTAAAACTAAGAACGGCCCTATTTGCTCAGAGTGTGATTCCTAGGATCGTTTAATTGCCTGGGCAAACTTTCCAGGGTTTCTCGTCGAAATTAGCCAGTAGGGAGTAGGGTCCTCCGGGTCAAGAATAGGAATTTTTAAAGCCGTGGTCACTGTTCCTTGAAAAACCTTGTGTGCCTCAAGCTTGAGCTTGGGGCCGCGCTCTTCGAAGATTTCATTTTTTGAAATCGTTATTGGTTCCCCTACAAGAGTGAGGGGTATAGAAACTTGGTTCACCTTCAGGTCTGTTCTTGATACTTGAATTCTCGGTGCCTTCAGAAACAAGAGGGCCCAGATTATCAAAACACCAAAGACACCAATTACTAGGCCAACTCGAATATCAAATGGCTCTGAGACGATAGCGGCGGATGGCAAAAACACAAAAGTTGCAACAAAAGTGCCATTATTTGGCAAAACCCGCTCGCTATAAAGGGGCTTATCGCTCGATTTTAGTTCAGTCACAATCAATAGATTACGCTGGGAATCTATGAATGACTTACCCGTACTTATGGTTGCGAAACCAGGGTTCGAGCCCACTTACGCAACCCCTGGCGATGCCGGTGCAGACCTTCGCTCGACCAAGAAGCTTTCGATTAACCCCGGAGGTCGCGAGCTTGTTCCAACTGGAGTTTCGATAGCGCTTCCAGTGGGATATGTAGGTTTGGTCCACCCGCGCTCGGGGCTGGCACTAAAGCACGGGGTCACAGTGCTAAACGCTCCTGGCACAATCGATGCTGGGTACCGCGGAGAGATTATGGTTACCCTCTATAACTCTTCCAGTGAAGCATTCGAGATCGAAACAGGCGATCGCATCGCGCAGCTACTGATCCAAAGTGTTGAGCAGGCACGGTTTATACAGGTCGAAAAGTTGCCAGAGAGCAGTCGCGGTCAAGCAGGCTTCGGGTCAACCGGGAGAAGCTAAATGGATAACTACGGAAACGGCAAGTCTCAACCGCTGGATCGACAAAGCGTTGGACCTTTTGATATAGCGGAACTTGTTCAGGTTAGGCCCAGTATCGACTTTGGCGCCATTCAGCTGCCACTTCGCGATGATGTTGTTTACAAACTCGAAGTGGAAGAAGCAACCAGCAAAATCGTTGCGCTCACGGTTGAACACAATGGCTCTGCTTTGCAACTTCAGGCCTTCAGTGCGCCAGCTAGTGACGGGGTGTGGCACGAGATTAGGTCTAGTCTTGAGCAATCCATTCTCGCTCAAAACGGACGAACCGAGCAGGTAGTTGGTCCACTCGGCCCGGAGCTTAACGCGCAGATCCCTAATGTCGATGGTGGTTTCCGTCTTGCTAAGTTCATCGGAGTAGACGGACCTAAATGGTTTTTACGAGGCGTTATTTCAGGTTTGGCCCTTGGTGATGTTCTTTCGATGTCGCACGTCATCGACATCTTTAGATCAGTTGCAGTGGTTCGGGGCAGTCAGCCGATGCCACCAAAAGAACTTCTAGAACTCGTCGCACCCGCGGGTGCTCAAAAGAGTGTCAAGTAATGAATGATGACAACCTAAAAGCCTCTGCTGCTAAAAGACTCGGTGTTAGCTCAACAGAAGGAAAACTGAGCCTCGATGGTAAATCCGTTCTTGAAGGCATGGGTGGAAAGCTTGGAATCGCAGAGACAATTCTGCCAAGCGTGCTGTTTGGCTCAAGCTTTGCTATAACCGGACAGGCCCTGATAGCAGTTTCACTGGCCGGGGGAACTTCGGCGCTATTTATTGTCTACAGATTGATTACCCGCCGGTCTGCAAGCAGTGCGCTAGTCGGTGCTCTAGCAGTTGGGTTAGCAGCATGGCTTGCGCTTAGAGAAGGCGGTCAAGCGGTTGACTACTTTATTCCTGGATTCATTACCAACGCAGTGTATGGAATTGCCCTGCTGGTATCGATTCTGGTTAGGTGGCCACTAATTGGAGTCCTTGTTGAGCTACTTCGCGGTCAAGGAACTCTCTGGCGAAAAGACCGAAAGATCGTCACACTCTATTCACTGGTTACTGGGTTGTGGGTTGGGTTTTTCAGTTTGCGGTTAGCTGTTCAAGTTCCTCTTTACGTCTCTGGTAGCGCTGAATTACTGGCGGCAGCGCGTGTAGCCATGGGGCCACCGCTGTATGCAGGGGTAATCCTTGTTACTTGGCTCATTCTTCGGGCGACAGTGCTTCGGGCTCGCTGAGTGGTAAATTTGATAGCTGGAGCGGATTCGCTCAAACCCTTAGGAGCAATGAATGTCCAAGATTGACAGTTTCGGCGTAGCTCGAGAGCTTTCGGTCGGAAACGATTCGTTTCGGATTTTTGACATCAGCAAGCTTGATGCCAAAACCTTGCCTTACAGCCTGAAAATTCTTCTTGAGAACCTAGTTAGAACTGAAGACGGCGCTAACGTTACCGCCCAGCACATTCAGTCAATTCTCGATTGGGACCCAAAGGCAGAGCCAGACACTGAGATTCAGTTCACCCCGGCAAGGGTTATCATGCAAGATTTCACCGGAGTGCCATGCGTTGTTGACCTAGCCACCATGCGTGAGGCAAT
Organism: Rhodoluna sp.; assembly: GCA_964202285.1. Lineage (GTDB taxonomy): Bacteria > Actinomycetota > Actinomycetes > Actinomycetales > Microbacteriaceae > Rhodoluna. The sequence continues at coordinate 5,405 of CAXNHQ010000024.1, forward strand.
GGTTGATCTTGGGGGAGACCCAAAAAAGATTAATCCGCTAGCTCCTGCCGAGCTCGTAATTGACCACTCTGTCGTTATTGACGTGGCTGGATCAAAGGATGCTTTTGAAAAAAACGTGGAGTTTGAATATCAACGCAACGCAGAGCGTTATCAATTCTTGCGCTGGGGTCAAATGGCCTTTGACGATTTCAAGGTTGTGCCACCGGGCACCGGAATCGTTCACCAGGTCAACATCGAGTATCTCGCCAGAACCGTAATGACCAGGACTGTTAACGGCCAATTGCTGGCTTATCCCGACTCTTGCGTCGGCACTGACTCGCACACAACTATGGTCAACGGACTTGGAGTGCTGGGCTGGGGAGTTGGTGGCATCGAAGCCGAGGCTGCGATGCTTGGCCAACCAGTTTCGATGCTAATTCCAAAGGTCGTCGGGTTCAAGCTAACGGGACAAATTCCGATGGGAGCTACAGCTACGGATGTTGTCCTGACGATAACCCAGAAGCTTCGCGAACATGGGGTGGTTGGCAAGTTTGTCGAGTTCTATGGAGCGGGCGTTTCATCTGTTCCACTTGCCAATAGAGCGACTATTGGAAACATGAGCCCAGAATTTGGTTCCACCGTTGCAATTTTTCCAATTGATGAAGTGACACTTGACTACCTCCGCTTTACTGGCAGAAAGCAAAGCGAGATTGACCTAGTTGAGCAATACAGCAAGGCCCAAGGCCTATGGCACGACCCTTCGATTGAACCAAGATACAGCGAATACTTGGAACTTGACCTTGCATCCGTGTTTCAATCTATCGCTGGTCCAAAGCGCCCCCAAGATCGTATAGAGCTATCAAAATCCAAGACTCAATTTGCTAAAGACATCCTCACTTACTCTTCAAAGGTTTCTAACCCAACGGTTGTATCTGGTAGAGATTTCTCAATCGACCACGGCTCCGTGAGCATCGCTTCAATTACCTCCTGCACAAACACGTCAAACCCATCTGTGATGATGGCCGCTGGCTTGCTTGCTCGCAAAGCCGTTGCAAAAGGGCTAAAGGCCAAGCCTTGGGTTAAGACATCTCTTGCACCAGGATCAAAGGTTGTTACCGATTACTACGATAAAGCGGGACTAACTAAGGACCTTGACGCTCTTGGTTTCCAACTTGTGGGCTATGGATGCACCACCTGCATTGGAAACTCCGGACCGTTAGATGAAGAGATTTCTGCTGCTGTGAATAAGAACGATTTGGCAGTTACCGCAGTTCTATCGGGAAACCGAAACTTTGAGGGTCGAATTAACCCCGACGTAAAGATGAACTACCTTGCCTCCCCTCCTTTGGTAATTGCTTATGCGCTGGCTGGAACAATGGATTTTGACTTTGAAAAGGACTCTCTTGGTTCCGATGATTCAGGTAAAGATGTTTTTCTAAGAGACATCTGGCCCACTCCGCAAGAAGTTCAATCAACTATTGATTCATCAGTTAACTCTGACATGTTTACAAAACAGTACGCTGGAGTTTTCGATGGGGATAAGAGATGGCAATCTCTTGAGACTCCTACCGGCGACACCTTCTCTTGGGATGCCAAGTCAACGTATGTGAGAAAGCCACCTTACTTTGACGGCATGAGTATGAAGCCGACTCCAGTAATGGACATCGCTGGTGCTCGAGTACTAGCCAAGCTAGGGGACTCGGTCACAACTGATCACATCAGCCCTGCTGGTTCCATCAAGGCCGATTCTCCAGCCGGGAAGTATCTAACCGACCATGGTGTTTCGAGGGTGGATTTCAATAGCTATGGTTCTCGTCGCGGAAATCACGAAGTCATGATTCGAGGCACTTTTGCGAACATCCGATTGCGAAATCAGTTGCTTGATGGCGTTGAAGGTGGATACACCCGTGACTTCACAACCTCTGACGGTTCACAGTCATTTATCTACGACGCTTCGAAAAATTACCAGCAGTCCAAGACTCCGCTGGTTATTCTTGGCGGCAAGGAGTATGGCTCTGGCTCATCTCGAGATTGGGCAGCCAAGGGAACCAGCCTGCTTGGAGTAAGGGCAGTAATCACCGAAAGCTTTGAACGCATTCACCGCAGTAACCTGATTGGAATGGGCGTTTTACCTCTCGAGTTCCCGGATGGAGCCTCGGCAGATTCGTTAGGGCTCGACGGCACTGAAATCTTTGACATCTCGGGCGTTGAGAAGCTAAACGAGGGCGTTACTCCTAGAACATTGAAGGTAATTGCGAAGCCAAGTCAACACTCGAAACCAGGTAAGGCAACAGTCGAGTTTGAGGCAAGGTTGAGAATTGACACACCAGGTGAAGCCGACTATTTCCGCCATGGCGGAATCTTGCAGTATGTGCTTCGATCGTTAGTAACGGCATAGGGAGCATCAGTTCAAATGAGCATTCTTGACAGAATCAACGGACCCGAAGACCTAAAAGCTCTTAGGGACGCTGAAGTAGTCGAGCTTGCACAAGACATTCGCGACTTTTTGATTTCCAAGGTTGCCAAAACTGGTGGCCACTTGGGACCAAACCTAGGGGTTGTTGAAACCACAATCGCGATTCATCGAGTTTTCGACTCACCAAAAGATAGCGTGATTTTCGATACCGGTCATCAGTCATATGTTCACAAGCTTTTGACTGGTCGAAAGAACTTCGACAACCTAAGGTCTAAAGACGGTTTAGCAGGTTACCCGCAGCGATCTGAATCGGTTCACGACATTGTTGAGAGCTCGCACGCTTCCTCTTCTATTTCCTGGGGAGATGGAATTGCGAAGGCATACCGCCTTACAAAGCAAAACGATCGCTATGTGATTGTTGTTGTTGGCGATGGTGCGCTCACTGGTGGAATGACCTGGGAAGCACTAAACAACATAAGCGATGACAATGATCGCAAGCTGGTTATTGTTGTAAACGACAACGGGCGCTCATACGCCCCAACCATTGGTGGCCTTGCAAGATACCTCAACGGCATTCGCACCGAGCGAATTTACAGACGGCTTTACCGACTAAGTCGCAAGGTTTTCTACAAGTTTGGTATGCCAGGTCGGATGGCATATTCAACTCTCCGCGGCGCAGCCAAGGGACTACTGGGAACTTTTGCACCCAAGGGAATATTTCCAAACCTTGACTTGAAATACATCGGTCCCGTTAATGGCCATGACTTGAATGCTATGGAGGAAGCTCTTAGCCAAGCCAAGAAGTATGCCAATCCAGTTATCGTTCACGCCATAACTCAAAAAGGTAAGGGGTATGAACCTGCCGTAAGCGATGAAGCCGATCAATTCCACGCAGTTGGGCAAATCGATCCAGACACCGGAAAGGCAGTTGGGGACTCCGGCAAGCAAAGCTGGACCGGAGTATTCGCCGACGAAATGGTAGAGATCGCAGGTAGAAAGAAGAACGTAATTGGCATTACAGCAGCCATGTTGATTCCGGTTGGACTGCACAAATTTGCTGACAAGTTCCCAGATCGAGTATTCGATGTTGGTATAGCTGAGCAGCATGCCGTTACCTCGGCAGCAGGAATGTCTTATGGTGGCTTACATCCTGTTGTGGCGGTGTATGCCACATTCATGGGTAGAGCCTTCGATCAAGTATTGATGGATGTTGCTCTTCACAAAGCTGGAGTTACCTTTGTGCTTGACCGCGCTGGCGTTACTGGTCCGGATGGCGCTAGCCATCATGGCATGTGGGACTTGGCAATGCTGCAGATCGTTCCAGGAATCAGAATCGCTTCACCTCGCGATGGAAAACGTCTTATTGAAGAACTAAATGAGGCGATTGAGATATCAGATGGCCCAACGGTTATCCGCTTCCCAAAGGGTTCGGTTTCTCAAGAGATTCCAGCGGTGCGAAGATTGGCCGATGGGGTTGACGTTCTTCTAGAGAGCTCTGCCAAGGACGTGTTGATACTTACCGTCGGCTCAATGGCTCACATGGGTCTGCAGGTGTCAAAGATGTTGGCCGATCAAGGCATTGGCTCAACTGTTATAGACCCACGCTGGGTAATTCCTGTTCCAGAGTCTGTTGTTGAACTTGCAAGTAAGCACCGTTTAGTTGTGACCATTGAAGATGGAATTCGCGTCGGTGGCATCGGAACCAGGGTGCGACAGGATCTGCGAGCCGCACAGGTTGACACAGCTTTGAGCGAAATCGGATTACCCGATGAGTTTCTCGAGCACGCATCAAGGGATGAAATTCTTGATCGTGTTGGGCTTAACGCTCAGGACATCTCTCGCGAGATCGTTGCTCAAGTCCTAGGCTCAAGAGTCCCGCACGCAAGGGCTATTCCTGAGGAGACTTCGATTTCGAATCAGGCTCGTCTAGTCGATTAATCGATTCGGTTATTGATTCGGCAGTTAGATCGACCTGCCACCTTCTTGCCCCGAGGGCCTTTAGAAATCGACCAACAGATCCCAAATCAGCTGGCTCCGGTGGGGCAAAGCATATTTGTCGGAGGATGTCTGGGGTAAGCAAATTCTCGAGCGGGAGGTTGTTAGTCGCCGAGATTTCGGTAAGAGCGTTCCTTGCGTGACGA
>CAXNHQ010000025.1:0-9850 GCA_964202285.1 Rhodoluna sp.
CCGAAGTCGGGGTTGATCTGATCTAAGCCAAGCACTGACCATGAGAATGATGCCAATACTTAGTGTCGTCGCTAGGGTTCCCGTAGCCCAAGGAAAATATGCCACCGGTAGCCCAGCAAAAAACACCGCCACAATCTCGATTACAAATGTCCCTGTGGAGGCCAGCCAAGTAAGCGGGCCAACTAGCAAGGGAACGATAGGTGTTAGAACCACCGCAACGATTCCAATTACGGTGACTGGGGCTACCAAAGGCCCAGCCAGTAGGTTGGCGATTATTGAATATGTTGGAATGCCATCTTGCAACTGCAGTAGTAAAGGTAAGCAAAGTAGTTGTGCCGAAGCAGTGACTGCAAGCCCGAGGGCCAAAGGTTTAGGCATCTTGGTAGCTAATCTTTCGCTAAGCGCTGGGGCTAGCAACAAAATTCCAGCAGTTGCAAGAAGGGAAAGCCCGAAGCCAAATTCCAAGGAAAGCCATGGGTCTGCTATCAGTAGAACAACCGCTGCGATAGCTAAGGCGTTTAGCGCCCATGCCCTTCTACCAAGGCAAAGCAGGAGTATCACGCTTGCAGTCATGACCGCTGCTCTCAGAACACTTGGGTCGGGGCCAACAAGAAGGACGTAGCCAACTAGTGCCGATAACGAGATGATTGTCCTGCCGGCTATGCCAAAGCGCAATCGAAGTGCAACCAAATACACCATTCCAACCACAATCGCGCAGTTAGCACCGGAGACAGCGACCAAATGAGTTAGTGAAACTGTGCGCATCTGTTGCTCAAGGGTCTCGCTCAACTGGCTAGTTTCGCCTATTGCGAGACCTGCAACCAATGCCTTGGAGTCCGGGGTAACTCCAGACAAATTTTTTAGATAATCGGATCTGAGTTGATTGAACCAAGCAAGCTGTCCAGTTGGCTCTGATATAACGGTTATTTCAACAAGAGGTTTCAGAACGAAAGAATCTCTGGCGCTTAGACCTGCCGGCTCAAACTTTCCTTCAAACTCGGCAATTATCCCCCGACTGAGTTTTGCCTCGTTGTAAATCAGAAACCCCCTGCCCGATGCTTTTTGCTCATTTAGGTTGGTGAGCCTAACTTGAGCTCCATAAACTGGCCTATTCGAAAAATCCGTGAAAATCACTTTAGGCCTGCTAATAACCTCGACTTCTACAAAGCCTTTGGATTTTGAGTTTGCAAAATCTATCAGCCACTCTGGCTTGTTGATTTCGCTTTGTAACAAAAGCGATAAGCCAGAAAGAAATAGGGATGCACCCAGCAACGCAACTAGCGCTCGTTTTTGTTGCGGTAAAAAAGTGGCAAGTATGAACAGCAAAGCCCCAACTAGAATTGGTATCCAGACAGGAAGCCCTAACCCAGAGCACACTAAGGATAAGATTCCCCAAAGTATTAGGGCCGAAACGCTGAGTGTCACAAAGTAGCCGAATCCTTGAGGCCTGATAGTAAGTTTTCGCCAATACCACTTACTTTGAGAAGATCTTCGATGGATTTGAATCCACCGTTGGCTTCTCGCCATGCAATTATTCGAGCCGATAGCGCAGGCCCAATACCCGGTAGCTCTTCAAGCTCCTTGTCGCTAGCACGGTTAATGCTGATAAGTCCCCCTGAGCTGGTTCCCAGAGTCTCGCTTTGTTCATTCACGGAAGAAACGACCACTTGTTCGCCATCTGATAACTCGCGAGCTAGGTTGACACTTGAGTTATCGGCGAATTCCGTTAATCCCCCGGCGGCAAATACGGCGTCCACGAGTCTGGCTCCTAAGGGAAGCTGATACATGCCAGGTGTTACTACTTCTCCAACTATGTGAACGTATAGATACTGCTCAATGGGCACGGAGTCTGAGGGTTGTTCATTGATTGAGAACTCTCCAGCTGGCGGTTCTGGACGATTGACAACAACTAGCACCAGAGAAACAAAGGCAACCACCGCCGCCAGTGCCAAAAGCAGCTGTCTCGAGACTTTCTGATCTCCCGAGAGTGCTGCAAGAATTTGATTTTTCAGCCAATCCATTCAAAAAGGCTAGATAGCAGCTGGCTTGTTAGATGTTACGAATGCGAATCTGTGTAAAAGCTACGAAGTGGCGATGTTTACAAGCTTTGGTGCCCGGACAATAACGTTCTTGATGGTCTTACCCTCGAGTGCCTTTTTTACCACTGCTGAAGCCATCGCCATCTTCTCCAGATCAGATTCGGAGATTTCAGGAGAGACTTCAAACTTGTCGCGTAGCTTTCCATCTATTTGCACAACTGCGATCAAGCTCGTTTTCACAAGCAGTGCTGGTTCCGGCTTTTTGAATCCAGCAAGAGCGACTCCTGGCTGGAAGCCAAGTAGTTGCCACATGTCCTCCGCTGTGTAGGGGGCAAACAAGCTAAGCGCCTTGGCTACCGTCTCTGCTGCTTCGCGAACCGCAGGGTCCTTAGGGCCAGGCTTTCCATCAATAGCTTTACGTAAAGCGTTTACAAGCTCCATTATTTTGGCAACACCAACATTGAACTTAAATGATTCAATCTGTTCTGGGAACTGTTGCAAGAAAAGATGAGTTGCTCTTCGAAGATCAACATCCCCTGAGGCAAAATCAATTCCTGGGTCACTTTCAACTTCGCCAGCGCATCGCCAAGCACGGGCTAAAAACTTTGAGCTTGCTGCCGGAGAGACATCGGCCCAGTCAATGTCGTCCTCTGGTGGGCCGGCAAATGCCATTGTTAGTCGCACGGCATCAACTCCGTGCTCGTCTAGCTGTTCTGATAAACGAACTAGGTTGCCACGAGACTTGCTCATCGCGGAACCGTTCATTTGAACCATGCCCTGATTTAGCAATCGAGTAAATGGTTCTTCGAATTCTAGATGACCCAAATCATGCAGCGCTTTGGTGAAAAAACGTGCATACAACAAATGCAATATCGCGTGAGTGACTCCACCAACGTATTGATCAACCGGTGCCCACTGCTTGGCCTCTGATTTGGAGAAAGCTTCGGTGGTTGATTGGGGCGATAAGAATCTAAGGAAATACCAAGAGGAGTCAACGAAGGTGTCCATAGTGTCGGTGTCGCGCTTGGCGGGGCCGGCGCACTTTGGGCATGGCACATTCACCCAATCAGATGCTGCTCCAAGCGGTGATGTCCCCTTTGGGGAAAGGTCTAACCCTTTGGAGTCTGGAAGCTTAACGGGAAGCTCAGATTCAGGAACGGGAACTTCACCACAAGCGTCGCAGTAAACAATCGGGAATGGGGTTCCCCAGTACCGTTGCCTGGAAATCAACCAGTCTCGTAGGCGGAAATTCTTGGCAGTTTTACCTGTCCCTGCTGCTTCCAATGTGGCGGTGATTTTCTTGATGGCGTCAGCCTTGTTCAAGCCATTGAGATCTTTCGAGTTCACCAAAACCCCATCACCGGTTGTTGCGACTCCGGACTCGGATGGGTCTGGCTCTCCGGTATCAACTACCACCTGCACAGGCAAACCGTTTGTCTTGGCGAAATCTAGATCCCTCTGATCGTGAGCTGGCACCGCCATGATTGCACCTGTTCCATAATCAGCCAACACGTAATCCGCCACCCAAATTGGAATACGCTCACCGTTGACTGGATTGACTGCGAACCTGCCTAGGTCTACACCGTTTTTTGGTCTATCTGTTGCCAAACGCTCGATGTCGTTAGTTTTCTTGGTAGCTTCCAAAAAATCCTGGAACTTCATGCGCACCTCAGGGCTAGAGCCAGCCGCAAGTTCTGCCGCCAAATCAGAGTCTGCTGCTACCACCATGAATGTTGCACCAAATAAAGTGTCGGGTCTCGTGGTGTAAACCTCAATCGGTTCTGTTCTGCCTTCGATAGCGAATTTCACAACCGCACCAAAAGATCTACCAATCCAGTTGCGTTGCATGGAAAGAACTTTTTGAGGCCAGGCGCCCTCTAAAGTTTCAAGGTCGTCAAGCAACCTGTCGGCGTAGTCAGTGACTTTGAAATACCACTGCGTAAGGGCTTTTTTGGTAACGGCAGTGTCGCACCGTTCACAAAGACCTTGGACTACCTGCTCGTTTGCAAGAACAGTTTGGCAAGATGGGCACCAGTTCACGTTGGAGTTTTTGCGATATGCCAGGCCCTTTTTGTAAAACTCTAAAAACAGCCACTGGTTCCACTTGTAATACTCAGGGTCGGAAGTGATAAGAACCCGATCCCAGTCGAAGCTGCAAGCGTATCTGCGCATAGAAGCTTTTTGCTGGGCGATGTTGTCGTAAGTCCAATCTCTTGGATCTAGACCTCTTTTGATTGCTGCGTTTTCTGCCGGCAAACCAAAAGAGTCCCAACCTATTGGGTGCATGACGTTGTAGCCCTGCTGAATCCAATACCTAGCAATAACGTCTCCAAGAGCGTAGGCCTCGGCGTGACCCATATGTAGATCCCCAGAGGGGTAAGGAAACATGTCCAGAACGTACTTCTTGGGTCTTTTGTCGTCTTTTTTTCCAGAGTCAAATGGCTTGAGCTCGTCCCAAACAGGCAGCCACTTATCGGCTAACGCCTTAGCGTCATACTGCTCTGACTCGGTCGACACTCTAATACTCCTGCTGATTTACGAACTTGCTAGTAAAGGCTACCAAGAGCCAAGCAAAGTATTACTTGTTTGCTGTGGGCCAAAAGGCAATAGCCACGGTGATTGTTAAAGCAAAAAGAGGGATCGTACCTAAAGCTGGACTTCCCTGCCAAGCCAACAAAGTTAACCCTCCCAGTACTACGAGGAAACCTACTACCCAAGACTTGCCAATCTTTTTCATTCGAAACAAAATTGCCAGCACAGGCCCAACAAGGCATATAGCGATTAGACCGAAAAAGATGCTGGTGACAACTAAAGCTAGTGACTCCAAGTTTTGCCTCCCAGGGTTCTAAGAAGTGCGTCTGCTTTGAGCATAGTTTCTTGCAGTTCCTGATCTGGATTGGAGTCAATGGTGATTCCCCCACCCACGCCCAGACTGGCAAGGCTTCCTTCAAACACCAATGTTCTGATGGTCATACCCAAATCGGCTGAGCCGTCAAAACCTAGATATCCAATGGCGCCAGAATATGCACCGCGTGGGCCAGCTTCTAGCTCCTCCAGAATCTCCATCGCTCTAATCTTCGGAGCTCCAGTCATTGACCCCGCTGGAAAGCAAGCCTTTAGCGCTGTAACTGCATTTTGTCCTTGCTGTAAAGTTCCAGACACGGTGCTAACTAGTTGGTGAACTGTTGCGTAAGATTCAACGTCAAAGAGTTTGTCCACGACCACTGACCCGGGTTCACACACTCTTCCTAGATCGTTTCTCATCAGATCGACAATCATGAGATTTTCTGCCTGCTCTTTTTGGTTTTCTCTTAGCTCCTTGGCAAGCAACCCATCCTCGACTGGAACTAGAGATCGTGGCCTGGTTCCCTTGATGGGTTTGCTCGATATTTTCCCCTCAGTGGTAACTTTCAGGAATTGCTCGGGTGAAGAGCTGACAATCTCACGTTGCCCAATTTTGATGTAACTTCCGTAAGGAGCTGGGTTTTGTTCCCTGAGAGTCAAAAAGGTCTTAAGTGGATCAGCGTCGTGTTCAATCAGAATCTGATTCGTCAAACAAAGCTGATAAACATCGCCTGAGGCGATGTGATCTTTGCATTGGCCGATTAGCTCAAGGTACTTTTCTGGCGAATGCCGAAGCTTGCTAGAAATTATCTTGGGTTCTTTGGTTAGTTGGGTATAAGAAGCCAACTCACCGCCAACCAGGGTCAGGCGCAAAAGCGCTGCTCGGTGCCAGTTGTTAAACTCCGCCTCGGTCTCAAACAACCCAATGAAATACATGTGTCTATCGCGGTGATCAAAAACCATGGCCCTATCAACGACCATCAACTCGGCAACCGGTTCAAGGTTCTGACTATCGCGAGCGCCAGAGAGCATCTCGTAGCCAAGATATCCAACTAGCCCCGGCCTGAAGCTAAAGGGAATCTCTTGTTCTGGGACGCTAGCTATGGAGCGCTTCAGCTTGGCCAAATAGCTGGAAATTTCTCCTAGAGGGTCCTGCCCCAACTTGAGAATTGAACCCGCTGAGCCGATTATGGATACCGGCTCATCAGGGTGGGTTGATCTATCAAGCCAGAAGCTGTTTGGGTCTTGTCTGTGGATAGATAAGAAGACATCCGCTGGGTTCACAAAGCCTCTTAGCTTTGCTAGCTCTAGACGCAAAATGGCCACCTTGTGTGAGATTGGTTTTGGGGGTTATAAAAGCTCGTACTCTATAGATTAGACCAACGCCTATAGGAGTAATCGATGAGTGTTCTGGGGGATTTCTACCGCCTGGAAAATGCAGAACTTAAACCTCTGATTGTTTCAGGTCCCGAAGTTCAGCTCAAAGTTGCTGATTCCTGGTTGGTTGAAGATGGCGCTGTGAGATCCTTGCAGGCTCACTTCGATCGATTCGCCAACTGGGTGATTGCCGAAGATCCTTCACAGCAATCACTTTTGGCAGGGTTCTTTGCTGAAGTAAAGCGCCTTACCCCTCGTGAGGGTAGATGGTTTCCAAGGATTGAATATCACGGCGAGCAAGAGCCTTCGGGCAGGTTGCACCTAAGGCTTCGTAGGGCACCAGAGCAAGTTGAGTCTCTGGTGTTATGGCAATACCCAGACGCTGATCCGAGGCAAGCTCCCCTTGTGAAAGGTCCTGACCTTTCGCTTTGCCAGCAACTCAGACGTCACGCCAACATGAACGGTGCTGGCGAAGCGGTGATTACCGACTCAGGGGGATTCGTTGCTGAAGGTGCACTTAGCGCCTTGGTCTGGTGGCGCGGTAATGTGCTTTGTTCCTCGGATGATCAAACTGCCTGGCTACCTTCTATAACAAGGCAAGATCTTTTTCAGTTAGCCAGTCAAATGGGCATTGAAACCAGGGTTGAGAACATCAAGCCGGAGGATTTAGTGAAGTTTCCTATTTGGGCGCTTAGTTCTCTAAATGGAATTGTTCCGGTTACTTCCTGGGTTGGCTTGGCACAGGAGCTGCCTACCTCAGCGCAGTTGGAGCCATTTACTAAGCGATTAAAGCTTCTTAGCACTCAGGTTGGCTAAAGCAGCCACACAGTAAATTCCAACGTTTCTGTGGCAGGATTAACAGCGTGAACGAAGCTCTCGACTGGTTGCTGGCCTTAGTCCAGGGCGTTGATCCCCTCTGGCGAAATGTCGCTGCTGGGGTCGCAATCATGCTCGAGACTTCGTTGTTTATTGGCCTGATCATGCCTGGGGACACCGTTGTGCTTGTGGCATCAACCGGTGTGGTTGATCTCCCGGATTTCTTTTGGCTCATTGGGGCTGTTTTACTCGGCTCCTTGATTGGCGAAACTATTGGCTTTTTCATTGGAAGACTCTTTGGTGATCGAATCAGGGCCTCCAAGCTAGGTCAGCGCTTTGGCGAGGAAAATTGGCAACGAGCTGACATCTTCGTCGAGAAACAAGGTGGGCCAGCCGTAGCAATCTCTAGGTTCCTGCCGGTACTGCACTCGCTGGTGCCAGTTGTTGCTGGAGCAGCCAAGATGAGATACAAAACCTTTATCTCCTGGACTTTTGCCGCCTGCTTCGTCTGGGCTACTGTCTACGTTGCGATTGGCTACATCGCCAGAACGAGTTACGAGCAAGTGGCCTCAAACTTCAAATTTGGTGCCTTTATCTTTGTGGGAATCATCGCCGTATTCATTGTTTTGATCCACTTTGCCAAGAAGAAGATCTCCAAGGCTGCCGACAAGATGATTGCCGAGGACTCTCCAAAAGCCTAATTGGGGCCCTGGATGGGCCGATTTTTGATTGTCGGCTGATACCCATACACTAATTATTCGAACACTTGTTCGAATAATTAGGACATCATGGGGCAAGCAAATGATCAGGGTAGACGAGTCAATCCAGGTAGCAACTAACCAAGCCGGGGAACCGGTGGGCTTTAGCTGGCGAAATGGTAGCTATCAAGTGATCACTAAACCAGTTCGTTGGTTTTCCAGAAAGAACTGGTGGGACGAATCTGCCAGGGCCCAGCGCGGTATCGGTGCCGGGGTTTTAGAGCTTGAGATGTGGCGACTAAGTGCCAGCAAGGAAAATGCCTCCCCTGCTCAGTTTGAACTAATTCACACTGAAGCCACTAACAGCTGGCAGCTACTTCGAATATTTGGATAGCAATGTCATTTACTCACCTGAACGTATCTTCTGCTTACTCGTTTCATTTTGGAACGGCTAAGCCTGACGAGCTTGCCAAAGCAGCAAGCAGTTTAGGTTTTGATGCGCTCGCGATAACAGATCTAAATGGTCTCTATGGTGCTGTAAAGCACATCGGTGCTTGCCTAAAGCAAAACATTCAACCAATAGTTGGAGTTCGACTAAGTGTTCAACATAAAGGGACCGTAACAATTATTGCTAGGGGTCATAACAACGGAGTCGGCTGGGCCGCTCTTTGCAGAATCATTTCTGCCGCACAGAAAAAGAGCAAAAAAGAAGTTGTGCTTACTCAAAAAGATTTAGTTTCACTAATGGCAACAGATAACAAAGCTAACTGCACCATATTGCTTGGTCCCGATTCTGATTTTGGTCAGGCCACAATATTTGCTAACGCCACCGAAGCTTCCAAGAAGATTCTGGAGTGGCAAGAGCTACTTCCTTACAAATCAGCACTTGCGGTTGAAATAGTTTCACACCTGACAGAACCAGGAACCAACTACTCCACCATGCAGGCTAAAAGAATGCTCCAACTTGCTAAAACATTTGGCATTACACCAGTACTAACCAACGCGGTTAGGTACCTTGAGCCAGATGATGCCCTAACCGGAGATGTTCTAGATGCCGCAAGGCATCTGGAAGCGCTTGGACTATTTGATGCCCAGCCCAACGCCCAAGCCTGGCTAAAACCTGCAAGCTTGATGGAGAAGCTAGCTCTTGAGGTAGCAGAGAGTAAAGAGTTAGCGCTGGAGCTACTTACCAATACCGAGGCTTTAGCCAAACAGTTAATGCTAGATCCGGTATCGGACTGCGGTTGGTCCAAACCTAAAACTCCCGAGAAGTCAGCTCTTGGTATCGAGGGAAACCCATTTGAAGTGCTGTGGCAAAAAGCTCACAACGGAATCGAATGGCGATATCCAAATAAGACTGAAGACAAGCTATTGCCAATTAGGCACCGATTGCATCAAGAACTAATAACCATCAACAAGCTAGGTTTTGCTACCTACTTTCTAACCGTTGCCGATGTTGCCCAAATGATTAGGGATATGAGGATAAGGACAGCAGCTCGTGGATCGGGTGCTGGTTCAATGGTTAATTACCTACTTGGCATATCCAGTGTTGATCCAATCGAGCACGAGCTACTGTTTGAAAGGTTTCTGAGCACCGAGCGCTCTAGCCTTCCAGATATTGACATTGATGTTGAATCTGCCAGAAGGCATGAGATTTACCGAGCGATATTTAAGCGCTATGGCGGCAACAGGGTCACGCTACTTTCGATGCAATCCACCTACCGAGGAAGAGGTGCCGTGAGAGACGGCGGTCTAGCACTTGGCTTTGAGCCAGACCAGATTGATGAGATAGCAAAAAGCATCTGGCGCTTTAGCGCTAGAGATTTTCGGGGAATGTTGGGAAAAAAGCCAGAGCTTAAGCAGCTTGCTGCGCAGTTAGACACTGACCGCAGGCTAAATCTTCTAGTTGATGTCACCGAAAGATTAGATAGGCTCCCAAGGCACATCTCGATGCACCCCTGCGGGGTAATACTCGGTAACGAGCAGCTTCTTAATCACACCCCAGTTGAACCAAGCGGTCTTGGGCTACCGATGAGTCAGTTTGATAAAGACGATATGGATCCGATGGGAATGCTT
>CAXNHQ010000026.1:0-9687 GCA_964202285.1 Rhodoluna sp.
AGTCTCGGTGGGGCAAGGCAACAGGGGGGCTGCTCGTGGTAACTCACGATCGCTGGTTCTTGGACGAAGTTTGCAACCTCACTTGGGAGGTGCACGATGGCATCGTCGAGGTCTATGACGGAGGCTACGCCTCTTACATTCTGGAAAGAAATGAGCGAGCCAGATCGCAAGCGGCGACCGAGTCCAGGAGACAGAACTTACTTCGCAAAGAGCTAGCTTGGCTTAGAAGAGGGGCACCCGCCAGAACTACAAAACCAAAGTTTCGAATTGATGCCGCTAATGAATTAATAGCCAACGAGCCACCACCTAGGGACAGTGTGAGCCTTGCAAAGCTAGCGACCACCAGGCTTGGTAAAGATGTTCTCGACATTGAGAACTTGAGTTACGAAATTGACTCGCAGCAAATTCTAGACAAGGTGACTCTTCGATTAGGGCCAGGCGATCGTATCGGATTGGTTGGTCCTAATGGCGCAGGCAAAACAACCCTCCTTCGATTAATACTTGGAAATCTCTCCCCAACTTCTGGAAGGGTGAAGCTCGGAAAAACTGTTGTACCGGCAATACTTAGCCAGGAAGTTTTAGAACTCGACGAATTTGGTGACCAGAGAATTTTTGAACTCATCGCTCGGGAGAAGAAGACCTTTACGGTCAACAAGAAGGAAGTTGGGATATCCCAGCTTATTGAGCAGCTTGGTTTTACGAGCTTGCAGTTGCAAACACCAGTTTCTGATTTATCGGGTGGTCAAAAAAGAAGACTCCAACTACTTCGCTTGCTATTTGGTGAACCTAACCTGTTGATTTTGGACGAGCCGACAAATGATTTAGATACTGACATGCTCGCTCAAGTCGAGGACTTACTTGATTCTTGGCCTGGGACGCTGATTGTTGTTAGTCACGATAGGTATCTTTTGGAACGAGTTACCGATACGCAGTATGCCTTGCTCGGAGACGGCGCGCTTCTTCACCTACCGCGCGGGGTTGATCAGTACCTTGAGCTTCGCAATGCGTCCGCTAAAGCAAGCCCCACCCCGGGGGTGCCCAAGGCCTCAGGAGCTGAACTAAGAGCCAGTCAAAAAGCTATCCAGAAACTTGAGCGAGCCATCGAAAGACTTGAGGCCGAGGAAGCTGCGCTTGCGCTGGAGCTTGAAAGGCATGACCCTCTAGATCATTCAGGATTGGCTGTTGTAGCCCAAAGGGCCCAAAGGCTCACCCAAGACAGGCAAGCTCTAGAGGCAAAGTGGCTCGTGGAAAGCGAGAATGGCGCCTGAGTAGGCCTTGTTATCTGGCAGACTTGCTAAGTAATCAGTGCTTCGGGTTACGATCCGCCCTAGTGTAACGGCAGCACGGCGGCCTTTGGAGCCGTTTAGTTCAGGTTCGAATCCTGAGGGCGGAGCACACAAGTGATTGGGAGATCAGATGTCTACTAGGCAACTAGTTTGCGTGGTGCTGGCAGCGGGTAATGGAACCAGAATGGTTTCCAATACCCCGAAGGTCATGCACGAGCTTGCTGGCAAACCTCTTTTGGGTCATGTGGTCTCAACGGTTTCCGCTTTGGAATCCAATGGCGTCTATGTTGTTTTGCGCCACAAGAAGGAACTACTCTCCGAGTATTTGAGTGCCAACCATCCAAAGGTAATTCATGTCGAGCAAGATGCCATCGCCGGCACCGGTCGCGCGGTTGAAGTCAGCCTCGAGAAAATTCCGAGTGACTTTGACGGAGACGTTTTAGTAGTAAGCGGCGACGTACCCCTAATGGATATTGACACCCTGAGCGCTCTTGTTGAATCACATCGATCTAGCAAAGCTTCTGCAACTATTTTGACAGCGTTAATTGATGACCCATCCGGATACGGAAGAATTGTCCGATCACCAAAAGGAACTGTTGCAAAAATTGTTGAGCACCTAGATGCCTCGGAAGCAGAGCTCGCGATAAATGAGATCAACGCTGGGGTATACGTTTTTGACGTTGCCCACCTAAGGCAGGGTCTATCGCACCTTGATTCACATAACGCTCAAGGCGAGAAGTATCTAACCGATGTCGCAGCCCTAATTGTTGAAGACAATCACACCGTGGTGGCCCAGATCGTTGCTGACAATTGGCTGGTGCACGGCATTAACGACCGCATACAACTTTCAGAGGTAGCTAAAGAGCTAAACGCCAGAATCTGTCGTGGTTGGCAGCTAGCCGGTGTGACCATCTTGGACCCAGACGCTACTTGGATTGATGTTGAGGTTTCCATTGGCCAAGACGCCGTAATACATCCAGGAACTCATCTTCGGGGAGCAACCAAGATTGGACCAATGGCAGTAATTGGCCCAGACGTGGTAATTGAGCACAGCACCGTTCAGGAAAGCGCCAAAGTTGGTCCTTATTCCTACTTGAGAAAGGGCACCAACTTGGGACCTGAGGGCAAAATCGGGTCCTTTGTTGAGACCAAGAACGCCCAGATAGGCCGTGGCTCCAAGGTCCCACACCTTTCTTATGTGGGGGATGCTGAGATTGGCGAACACTCCAACATTGGTGCCGGAACAATCTTCGCCAATTACGATGGCGTCAATAAGCACACCTCAAGAATTGGCTCACACGTTCGATCAGGAGCGCACAACGTTTTTGTGGCGCCCATTACGATTGGAGATGGAGCGTATACCGCTGCCGGAACCGTAGTAAGAAAAGACGTAGCACCTGGAGATCTTGGAATGAATGTTGCACCACAGCGGAACATTGCTGACTGGGTCATTCAAAAAAGGCCAGGAACTAAATCTTCTGAAGCAGCCGCAAACAGCAACGACAAATAGAAATCAGGAGCCCGCAGTTGACCATAAAGACCTCTGGAGAAAAAAGGCTGGCATTGGTTACCGGGCGAGCACACCCAGCCCTTGCTGAGGAAGTTGCAAATCTACTAGGAACCAAACTTGTTCCTACCACCGCTTACGATTTTGCAAATGGCGAAACCTTTGTTCGGTTTGAAGAAAGCGTTCGAGGTGTGGATGCTTTCGTAATTCAATCTCACCCGGCGCCTATCAACCACTGGCTCATGGAACAGCTTCTTATGGTCGATGCCTTAAAAAGAGCTAGCGCAAAGAGAATTACCGTTGTTGCTCCTTTCTTTCCATACGCAAGGCAGGACAAAAAGCACAAGGGACGCGAACCAATCTCAGCGCGGTTGGTAACAGATCTATTCAAGGCAGCTGGTGCTGACCGTGTCATGTCTGTTGATTTACACAGCCCGCAGATTCAAGGTTTCTTTGACGGTCCGGTGGACCACCTCTGGGGACTTCCAATGCTTGCTGATTACGTGAAAGAAAAGTGGGGCAAGGATCCGTTGACTGTTGTGTCTCCAGACTCTGGTCGCGTTAGGGTCGCAGATATCTGGGCAGATCGCCTAGGGGCACCGCTTGCTATTATTCACAAACGACGAGACCCAAATGTACCCAACAAGATATCGGTTCACGAGCTAGTTGGAGAAGTAGAAGGCCGAACCTGCGTGCTAGTTGACGATATGGTGGACACCGGAGGAACAATCGTCGCTGCTGCCCAGGCCCTAAAGGCCAACGGGGCAAAGGCCGTAATTGTCGCGGCAACTCACGCGGTATTTTCCCACCCGGCTGTGGAAAGACTTTCCGATGATGCAATCGATCACGTAATCGTGACAAACACTTTGCCAATTCCCCCAGAAAAAGAATTTGCCAAGCTGGAGGTATTGTCGATTGCTCCACTAATTTCCAAAGCGATTAGGGCTGTTTTTGGCGAAGACTCAGTTACTTCACTCTTCCCCGGCCAGTCCTAGGCTCTCTCTGTTTGGTGCCTCGGCACTCGGGGTCGCCTCAATGTTGGGCGCAGGAGTTTTTGTGGTCTTCGCTCCAGCAGCAGAATTGTCAGGCTCGTTCCTTTTTGTGTCAATTGCTATCGCGGGGGTAGTGGCTGCAATAAACGCGAGCAGCATGATTCATCTGTCCAAAGCTTTGCCAAAAGCCGGAGGGGCCTATGCTTTTGCAAGAGCGTATCTTTCAGAAAACTGGGGATTCTTAGCCGGTATAGCTTTCGTATTTGGAAAAATTGGATCAGTTGCGGCAATCGCGTTGGCAGCAGCTTCATATGTTTATCCAACTGCAAAAGTGGAAGTTGCCCTCGCATCCCTCGCATTCATGACTTGCATAAATCTCTTAGGGATTAGTAGGACAGCCTTGGGAGCGATAGTTCTCAGTGCTCCAACGGTCGCTCTATTACTGCTGGTCGGATTTTCAGGATTGCAGTTTGTCGAAGTTGGGCAACAGGCGCAAAGTTCTTTAGCTGGAATTCTACCTGCGGCTGCAATCATCTTCTTTGCATTCGCAGGATACGCCAGAGTGGCGACTCTCGGTCCAGAAGTTGAAAAACCTAGCTTGAACATTCCTAAGGCAATCACATTCTCGTTAGCTTTTGTGGTTAGCATATATTTTTTAGTCGCAAACGCCCTTCAAGCCAATCTAGGTAAGGCATTGCAGTTCTCGGTGGCTCCGATCCAAGATTACGCAACAATCGCCTTACCTTGGCTGCCCAATGAACTGATATCGGTCATAGCCGCGACCTCTTGTCTTGGCTCACTGCTGTCACTGCTCGCGGGTATTTCTCGAACTGCTGAAGCTATGGCAAGGGATGGGGAGATTCCAGATGCCATCCGCCTACGAAGCAAGAAATTCAATAGCCCTTGGGTGGCCGATCTTGCGATTCTTGCTATTTCAAGCGCGCTACTTTTATCTGGGGACCTAACCTGGGTAATCGGAATCTCCTCCTTTTGTGTCCTGGTCTACTACGCGATTGCCAATTTGGCAGCCTTTCGCCAGCTGCCCGCTAAACGAGTTCTGGCGAAGGCGCTGTCTCTGAGTGGTGTTGCTATGTGTCTAGGAGTTGGGCTCTTTGTCCCTCTTGAATCGCTCGTGGTCTCCGCTGTGGCGCTTGGAATGGCGATGGCGTTTCGGGCAAGTTTGATAAAGATCAGGCACTCAAGCTAGGCTGTAGTTAACAACGGCGAGGGTTTCTTTATTGAAACCGTAATCGACGGGGTCTCTAAGGGCAAGTTCCCGGATCCTCGCGTAAAACGCTTGAGTAGAAATAGATTCAACAGGTCCAAATTGGACTTGCCTAGAAAAATTGAAGGACATTGAACATGGCAGATAACAAACTAGTAGCAGAGCTACGCACCAACTTTGGCAAGGGTGCAGCAAGAAAACTTCGCGCCGCAGGGAAAACCCCAGCGGTAATCTATGGTCACGGGTCGGACCCAAGGCACATCACTTTGCCGGCCCATGAGATTGCATTGGTGCTTAGGCACAAGAACGCTCTTATTGATCTAGACATAGCAGGATCAGCTCAGCTGGTGTTGGTTAAGTCTGCGACCAAGGACGTTGTCACTCAAGTGATCGAACACATCGACTTGTTGGAAATCAAAAAAGGTGAGCGTGTTCACGTCGAGGTGCCCGTTCACATCGTGGGTGAATCACTTTCTGGTACCACCATTGATCTCGAGCACAAGACACTGAAGCTTGAGGTTGATGCAACCACAATTCCGGAGTATGTAGAGGCTGTATTCAATAAAGAAGGCGCAGGTTTCCACCTAATGGCTAAAGACATTAAGATTCCTGCTGGAGCCAAGCTTGACCTTGAGCCAGATGCCCTAGTTGCTTCGGTTATTATCACAGCTGCTGGCAAGAACGAGGAGCCAGTTGCGGCTGAAGCTGAAGCACCAGCAGCTGACGCAAAAGCAACGGAAGCTAAAGCTGAGTAAAACTCTTTTAATTGTTGGGCTCGGGAACCCCGGGCCCAACTACGCACTTAATCGTCACAATGTCGGTCAAGCATTAGTGGATGTCTTGGCTGCTAGACACAGTGAATCATTTAAGGCCCATAAGTCCAATGCCTTGGTGGCAGAGGTAAAGGTAATTGGTGGACCTAAGCTGATTTTGGCTAAACCACTTTCCTTTATGAATCTATCTGGCGGGCCGACTTCGTCCCTGATGAGTTTTTACAAAATTGCCCCAGAGAACCTGATCGTTGCTCATGACGAGTTAGACATACCTCCAACCACCTTCCGACTAAAGCTCGGGGGAGGCCACGGCGGACACAACGGACTAAGAGACATCATTTCCGCTATCGACTCGAAAGATTTCATCCGGGTTCGTCTAGGTATTGGCAGACCTCCAGGATCAATGGACGCCGCGGATTTTGTACTCAAGAATTTCTCGGCTAGTGACCTTGCGCAATTCAAGACCACACTAGAAGTCGCTGCAGATGCGGTTGAGCAGATTGCTAGTGAGGGCCTAATCTCGGCCCAAGACAAATACCATTCACCAGCTGACTAGTCCGCGCTTACACTAGGACTTGTGCTAAATCACGGCCTAGTCGCGCGCCTGGGCCAGGGCTACCCGGTTGCAAAACTCCAATCAAGCCTAAAAAACAATCGAATCGAAGTAATTGCTCCGCAATCAGCGAACCCCTTAGTTCTAAGTTTGATTACTGGTCTTCGTGAAATGATTCCTGCTCTTCAGCTCGTTATAGTAGCTACCGGTCGCGAAGCCGAAGATCTAGAAAGAGACATTCGATTTTTAGAACCATCTAGTGAGGTATTGCTATTTCCGTCTTGGGAGACCCTGCCCCACGAGAGATTGAGCCCTAGTCCAGAAACAGTGGGTCAGAGACTACAGACAATCTCCAGACTCTCTCAGATTGCTAAAGATCAGCCAAAGAATCCTGTCTACCTCATTGTTTCGATTCGAGCAGCCATCCAACCCCTGGTTGCAGGGTTAGATAAGTTTCCACCACTTGAGCTAACAGCCAAAAAAGAATATCTCCTGCCCGAGCTTTCACTGAAGCTAGTGGAGCAGGCCTACCAAAGAGTTGACATGGTTTCCAAGCGCGGGGAATTCGCGGTCCGCGGTGGAATTCTTGACATCTTTCCAACCACTGCTGAACACGCAGTACGTCTGGAGTTTTTTGGCGATGAGCTAGAGGAGATGAGAGAATTCTCTGTCTCGGATCAAAGATCCTCGAACGTAAAACTTGAATCGCTAACTTTGTTCCCGGCCAGGGAGCTAATCATCACGCCATCCGTTGCCTCTAGGGCTCGCGAAATGATGCATGAGTTTCCAAATCTTGGTGCCATGTTGGAAAAAATCTCTCTAGGTATTCCAGTTGAGGGTATGGAGTCGCTGGCTCCAGCGCTTGCCGATGGCATGGTTTCCCTCTTTGATTACCTGCCGAAGAGCCTTTCGGTGGTTGTTGTCTCTCCAGAAAAGGCTGCAGCTAGAGCCGCCAGCCTTGTTGAAACAAACGAAGAGTTCTTGCACGCCGCTTGGGACGCCGCTATGGATGGCGCTTCCGCACCAATAGATCTTTCTGGTGGTGGCTTTGTTGACTTTGCTAGCTTCAGCGAAAGGTTTTCCAAACTTCAAGTAATAACAATCTCACCATTTGGGCTTGATTCAGAAGATGTTGTGAATTTAGGAATTCTCGAAGTTCCAAATTTCAAAGGACCAGAGTCCTCAGCTCTCGAGTGGGTGCTAGATCAGTTGACGCAAAACCATTTAGTCGTGATTTCGTCTGAAGGTATTGGCACCAACGAAAGACTCAAGGAGGTTTTAGTTCAAGCTGGCGCCAATGCAGTCCTGACTGAAGCCATCCCGGATGACCCTCGGCCTAACACCGTGTATCTAATCAAATCCCAACTTCGTAAAGGACTGGTTTCAGAGGCAGCAAAGCTAACGTTGTTGACTCAGCTCGAGTTTTACTCCAAGAGTTCCTATTCAGCACCCCAAGCAAGAAAACTTGCTGTGAAAAGAGGTCAGGCTGTTGATCCACTCACCCTTAAATCCGGTGACTACGTGGTGCATGAAATTCACGGAATTGGAAGATTCAAGGAACTGATTCAAAGAACTAGCGGCATCGGAGCTAGGGTTCACCAAAGAGAATATCTCTTGATCGAATACGCCTCTTCCAAGAGAGGGTATCCAGAAGACACTTTGTTCGTACCAACGGACCAGCTCGACATGCTCACCAGGTACGTCGGGGCAGAAGCGCCAGTTATCTCCAAGCTAGGTGGTTCGGATTGGGCCAGGGCTAAAGGAAATGCGAGAAAGGCAGTTCGCAAGATTGCCATCGACTTGGTCAAGCTTTACTCAGCGAGGATGAATTCGGTTGGGCACGCGTTTGCTTCAGATACCCCTTGGCAGCACGAGTTAGAGGAGGCTTTTGCCTTTCAGGAAACCCCGGATCAACTCACCACCATAGAAGAAGTAAAAGCCGACATGGAAAAGCCAATCCCAATGGATCGGTTGCTAGCAGGAGACGTGGGCTACGGAAAGACCGAAGTGGCCATTAGGGCCGCATTCAAAGCTATCCAAGATGGCAAGCAAGTTGCCATGTTGGTACCAACCACCTTGCTGGCGAGGCAGCACACCGACACCGTGTTGGATCGATTCTCTGGGTTTCCGGTCAACGTGAAATCGTTATCTCGTTTTCAAACCGCGAAAGAAGTAAAGGAAACAATTGCCGGATTGGCTACCGGTGAGGTTGACATGGTTATCGGGACTCATAGATTGCTTTCGGACACAGTGAAGTTTCGAAATCTCGGACTCATTATTATCGACGAAGAGCAACGCTTTGGAGTTGAGCACAAGGAAAAACTCAAAGCCCTAAAAACTAACGTGGACATTCTGGCCATGAGTGCAACGCCAATTCCAAGAACCCTTGAGATGGCCATTACGGGAATTAGAGAGATGTCGACCCTGGCAACTCCTCCAGAAGATCGTCACCCAATTCTTACCTTCATCGGGGGATATAGCGAGAAGCAAGTTGCAGCTGCGATTAGAAGAGAGCTAATTCGAGAAGGCCAGGTGTTCTTTGTTCACAACAGAGTGGCAACCATTGAAAAAACGGCAAACGATCTGGCAAAGCTAGTTCCTGAGGCCCGGATTGCGGTAGCCCACGGACAAATGCCGGAGGCCGCACTTGAGCAGGTAGTAGTTGACTTTTGGGAAAAGAAGTTTGACATCTTGGTGTCAACAACGATTATCGAAACCGGCATTGACATCCCAAATGCAAATACCCTAATTATCGATCGAGCCGAGCACTTTGGACTTTCCCAGCTGCATCAGATAAGAGGTCGCGTTGGGCGATCTAGGGAGCGTGCCTATGCTTACTTCTTCTATGACCCAAATAAGCCGCTAAGCGAAACCTCGCATGATCGGCTAGCCACCATCGCCCAAAACAACGAGTTGGGAGCTGGAATTCAGGTGGCCCTGAAAGATCTCGAGATTCGTGGTGCCGGAAACTTACTTGGCGGTGAGCAGTCCGGGCACATCGCTGGAGTGGGATTTGATTTATACCTTCGAATGATTGGTGAAGCGGTAGCGGACTTTAAGGGAATCAAGATTGATTCCCCGGCTGAGCTAAAGCTAGAAATTCCTATCGACGCTCACATCCCTCACACCTATCTAGACAGTGAGCGACTAAGGCTAGAGGCCTATCACAAGCTATCTGCGGCTTCAGGTGTAACCGGAACAAAGCAGGTTCTCGATGCAATACTGGGCGAATTGGAAGACCGCTATGGGGTCGCCCCGGAACAGGTCAAGAATCTAATTCTTGTTACCGAACTCAGACAGATTGCTAATCGGTTGGGTCTAAAGGACGTGAACCTGCTTTCAAACATGATG
>CAXNHQ010000027.1:0-9583 GCA_964202285.1 Rhodoluna sp.
TGATTATGGTTTCAATTAGGTTTGGTTTCATCAAAACCCCACCATTGGCAATCGAGGCCGAAACCAATGCCATTTGTAATGGGGTTACACGGACATCGAATTGACCAAATGAACTCAGACCAAGCTGGGCGTCATCCATCTCAGACGGGTAAGTGCTTGGGGTTACATCCATTGGAATACTGAGATCTCTTCCGAAGCCAAACAGTTCAGCCTGAGCTCTAATCCGGTCTTGTCCAAGGGCTGTACCCAATTCAACAAACGGTACATTGCAACTAAGCGACATTGCTTCCGCAAGGGTTACTGTTTCGCCGCCCGCCCCACAAGCCCTGTCTGAAGAGTTGAACACTTGAGCGTCTGAACCTGGAAGTTGCACCGAAACTGGGTTACCTAATGTTGATTCGCTTGTGTACGAACCAGATTCCAGTGCTGCTGCAGCTACCACTAACTTGAATACCGATCCTGGGTGGTAAAGGTCTCCGCTAATTGCTTTATTGATTAGCGGCTTAGCAGCATCGTTATTCAAGGTTTCGTAGTTGGTTGTGACTACTTGGTTATCGTGACCTGCGACAAGATTGACGTCGTAGCCTGGCTTAGACACCATTGCAAGAATATTTCCAGTTACCGGGTCAATAGCCACTAACGAGCCGCGGTAATCACCCAAAGCGTCCCAGGCAGCCTGTTGCATTTGTGGATCAATTGTGAGCTCAACGGCTGCACCAGATACCGGGTTGCCGGATAGGACTGCATTGAACTGCTCAAAGAATTGCGAGGAGCTTTGACCAGATAGATATGAATTCATTGCCGACTCAATACCGGTTGCTCCTCTAAAGACCGAGAAGTATCCAGTGATGGCTGAATAAATCGAGCTTTCATAAACCCTTTGGTATCGATAGGCATCATCAGAGTCAATCGAGCTCGCGATTGGCTTGCCATCGATGAGGATCGGTCCTCTTAGGGTTTTGTAGCTGTCGTAGATGCTTCGAACATTTCTTGGGTCGCTAGCGTAGCTTTGACCGCCAGCGCCTTGAACAAATGACGACGAAACAAACAAGGCAATAAACATCATTGCCACCACAAGAGAGACCCGCTTTAACTCTTTAGTCATCGAATCACCAGCTTCGATGCATGATCAGAGGTGGAGTCAGAGAGCCTAAGTAGCATCGCGACAATAACCCAGTTGGCAAGAAGGGAGGAACCACCAGCTGCAAGAAACGGGGTAGTAAGACCTGTAAGGGGCAAAATCCTAGTTACCCCTCCGATAACTACAAAAACCTGCAGCGCAATTACAAAGGCAAAACCAACGGCCATTAGTTTTGCAAACTCATCAGCGTGACCAAAAGCAATCTTCAACCCACGAGCCACTAGCAAGAAGTAAAGTGCCAAGATTGCAAAAAAACCGATCAAACCGGTTTCTTCGGCGAGGCTGGCGATAATGAAATCACTTTCTGCCAAAGGAACCAATTGAGGCACACCACCGCCAAGACCTGAACCAAAGACTCCTCCGCTGGCCATACCAAATACCCCTTGGACTATTTGGTAGCTTCCGCCAACAGCGTCGTAATTCTCGTTATCGAATGGATTCAGCCAGGCATCAAATCTTCTCGACACGTAATCCAAAACCCTGGAGGCAACGAGTCCACCAGTAACCAACATCGCAACACCAATACCGGCGTAAAAGGCTCTACCGGTCGCGACGTAAATCATCACCAGGAATAAACCGAAATACAAAATGCTGGTCCCAAGATCTTTTTGTAAGACCAGCACTCCAATACTGGCTAGCCAAATCAGAAGAATTGGACCCAGTTCTCTTCCTCGTGGAATTCGAACCCCAAGAATCTTTCTCCCCACTAAAGCCAAAGAATCTTTTCGGCTAACTAGATATCCCGCAAAGAAAATAATTAGCGCGACCTTTGCTAGCTCACCAGGCTGGAAGGAAACTCCAAAAAGAGATATCCAAAGAGTTGCACCATTTATTGTTTTGCCAATTACTGGAAGAAGCGGCATCAGTAATAAACCGATGCCCACCACCATGGCGGTGTAGACAAAACGGCGAAGCCAAAGCTGCGATGGGATATACAAAATCACAGCCGCAGCAGTTGCCATCGCCACACAAGTCCAGAGCACCTGCCTAAAGGCAAATAGTTCGCTGCCACCAGACGCCAGCGTTGCAAGATCAAGTCTGTAGATCATCGCAATGCCGAGCCCGTTTAACGCAAATGCGATAGGCAGAATAAGCGGGTCAGATTCAGATGCTATCTTGCGAAGGATAAAGTGCAGAATCAAAGCAAAAATTAGCGGTGGAAGCCAATAGGTAAAAAGATCAATAGTCATCTTTTCAAGAATTGAAAGCTGGATCTGAGCTAACTCAAATGCATTCAATCCGGCTGCAAAAAACAAAAGTAGTGCTTCCATGTTTCGACTTCTGGGAACGATTTTTACTAGCTTCGAAATCTGCAGAGCTTCGGTGAAAGTATTCAACTACTCGCCGCCTAGCTGAGAGATAATCTGCCTAGCCTCATCAGGCCCATCCACCGAGATTGAACGCTCCAGCGCCTCGCGTTGGAAGTCGGTTAGAGAATCTACCGAGATATCAGTGACTTCAAAAAGACTGGAGAACTTCAACGGCCCAAGCTCTTCCTTAATTCCTTGATAGATAACTACCACGCCGTCGTTAACCCCAACGAAGTATCTGGTTTGGGTGTATTCGTAGGCCAAAAACAATCCGTAGCTTGCCGCCGCAATGATGAGCAAGTAAGTAGCGATCTGCCTGAATCGCCTCGCACGGATGCGACCCTTCGTTTTCTTGAGAATCTTTTCTAGTAATTCCTCGGACTCAGGTGCGAAGCTAACCGGGTCTTCTGGTTTTTGCAGCAAGTCAATCAAAGTCATAGGGTTTAGAAGCCTGAGGATCTGGTTTCCTTGGCGCTTTTCAATCACCACTTCATTGGCAGCTGAGCCAACAAATTCCCTTGCGGGAGAAAATTCAATCTCAGCCTTGGAATCAACTACATCAACCAAGACAACCGTTACGTTATCTGGGGCGCCGAACTCTAGGGCTTCACCAATTAGAAGTTCGCTCGCTTCTTTAACGTCGATGTTGTTGAGCAAGATGTTTTCCATGAGCTGCGTTGGTACTACTCCAGATAGGCCATCTGTGCAGGCCATCCAGCGATCACCTGGTTTGGTTTCATAAGTGTCAATATCAACTTCTGGGAATTGCTCGATATCACCAAGCACGCGCATCAAGACACTGCGGCGCGGGTGGATCAATGCCTCTTCTTCACTGATTCGGCCAGTGTCGACAAGGCGCTGAACAAATGTGTGATCTGAGGTGATTTGCTTCACAACACCATCTCGAGCGAGATAAACCCGAGAATCACCGATGTGAGCAATGGTTACCTGAGTGCCAGTCACCATCATTGCCGAAAGAGTAGTTCCCATTCCAGTAATTGCTGGATGCTCTTTTACGCTGGCATCAATCTTCTTTTTGGCTTGATAAATGAAGTCAATAAGTTTTTGCTCCGCCGCCGCACTATTTTCCAGCGGCTCATCGGCTAGCGCCAAGTGTTGGGAAGCTAAGGCTGATGCAATGTCACCGCCAGCGTGCCCACCCATGCCGTCGGCTACGAAAAACAGATTCACACCTGAATAACCCGAGTCTTGGTTGGATGATCTAACGCGACCAATATCACTGGCTGCGAAAGAAACGGTCTTTATAGCCAAAGCCTTATGCCCTCAGCTCAAACGAAGTTTGACCGACTCGAACTTGGGTGTTCATTGGGACAACCATGGTTGTTGTTAGTTTCTTACCGTCAAGGAAAGTTCCATTGGTTGAGTCCAGATCCTGAACCAACCATTCACCATTGATAAACACCAACTTGGCGTGATGGGTCGAGGTGTATTCATCGTCGACTACTAAGTCGCTGTCCCCGGCCCGTCCGATCGTGAGTTGACGACCAGACAACGCAATTTCTGTGCCGATTTTTTCTCCCGCGGTAACAACAATCTTTGTTGCCTTTGGCTCTGGGCTGGCAGCTACCTGGGTAGTTGACCCTGGGGTTGGTGTAAAGGCTGTTGGAAAAGTTGCCGAGGCAACTCTGGAAACTACTTTTTGGCCAAACAGATCAGCTCTGATAACAGAGATGATGCTGAACACAAAAACCCAAAGCAGCACCAGAAAGCCAGTGCGCACCAAAAACAGCGCTAGTTCACTCACTTGGCCCTCGCAATCACATCAAACAAGAAGTGAGTTCTTCCTGCTGAAAAAGTTGACCCACTGACCAAAACCACCTGGTCGATTTTCATGCCGTTTACTTTCACGCCATTTGTGGAGCCTAAGTCTCGCAAAACAGCACTTGAACCATCCCACAGGAGCTCAAAATGCTTTCTACTTAGTCCATTGTCCTCGATTTGGATGTCTGAGGACGAATCTCGTCCCACTGTGGTTTTTCCCGAAACCAATGGGTGGGAGACTCCGTTTATCTGAATAACTGGGACCCACTCGACATCTAGCTTCTTACTGCTGGAAGCCACGGAAAGCTGCCCCAAAACCAGTGAACTATCTGCCGCCAGGGATATATCCAACAAATCCCCAAACTGAAACTTTTGGTTTTGGGCGTGCTCGGAGCAAACCTTGGCTAACTCGTCTAGTAGCGGCTCACCCAGATCTTGGAGACGGCCATAATCTTCCGGGCTTAGCTTTACCAAATAACTGTTCGGGACCAAGATTCGGTCGCGAGTCAATATAGAAGCTTTCGAGTCCATTTCTTGTTTGATGGCAGCTGCTATCTCAATTGGCTCGAGGCCTGATTTAAAGGTCTTGGAGAAAAGACCTGTGACTTTCTTTTCCAGAGTCTTTTCGAAATTTTCTAAAAAGCCCAACGGAGTCCCTTGTTTGGTGGCGAAATACAAGTTTATCGGAGATAGTTTTTATGGCATTAATTTGATTGAAAATACCCAAAAACCCCTAACAAGACTGTTGGTTCAAGTATTTTTCGAGCGATTTACTCCAATTCAGCCAACCGTAGCGCCGATGCGCTTACCTCTGGTGTGCGATGGGCTACAGGCTAGATTCTCTGGCACCTGCACGCAATCGTCGCAAAGCAAAATCAAATCCCGACAGGCAAGCGAAGAACAATCGCGGAATCTCTTGGTTGGAGCGTTGCACGCTTCACACTCACCTATTACTTTTGCATCCGGAGAAAAGTCAATGTTCATCCGGTCATCAAAAACGTAGAGCGATCCTTCCCAAAGACCCTTGTCACCAAATGCTTCTCCGTAACGCACGATGCCACCTTTGATTTGATACACCTCTTGAAATCCTCGGTTTTTCATAGCAACAGAAAGAATCTCGCAGCGAATTCCTCCGGTGCAATAAGTCACAATCGGTTTGTCTTTTAGGTGATCAAACTTGCCGGACTCAATTTCTTTGACAAAGTCATGGGTGGTTTCAACCTCGGGAACCACTGCATTTTTGAACTTTCCAATTTTTGACTCAAAAGCATTACGACCATCGAAAAAGACAACCTCGTCACCTCTTTGCTCAACTAGCTGATTTACCTCTTCAGGTTTGAGGTGCTTACCGCCACCAATTACTCCTCTTGGTCCAACCTGCAACTCTTCCGGGGCTCCGAAGGCAACCAGTTCATTTCTAGAGCGAACTCGAAGTCTCGGGAAGTCGTTACCGGTTCCATCAGACCACTTGAAGTCAATCCGGTTAAATCCCGGGTACTCCTTGGTAGCTCTGGCGTACTTCTTGAGCGCCTCCATGTCTCCACCCAAGGTGCCATTAATTCCGTGTTTGGAAATAAGTATTCGACCCTTTAGGCCAAGCGACTCACACAGAGTTCGCTGCCAAAGCTTCATCGCTTCCGGATCTGGCACGGGAGCGAAGCCGTAGTAAAGAATGATTTTCTGTAAGTCCACGTAAAAAGCCTAGCCTCTAGAACGTTCTAGGATGAAGTAATGAATTTGTCTCCAGGCATTGACGCCCACGCACTAAGCCCAGCCATTAGGCCACAAGATGACCTGTTTCGTCACGTAAACGGCAGCTGGCTTGATAAAACTGAGATCCCCGAAGACAAAGCCATCTACGGTTCATTTCACATGCTTGCCGACCAAAGCGAAGAAGCGGTCAAGCTTATTTTGGAAGACGCTAGCAAAAACCCAAAGCCCGGTGTTAGTCAACAGATTGGTGATCTGTACGCATCGTTTCTAGATGAGGCAAAAGCCAACAACCTAGGTGCTAAGCCAATCGAGGCAGACCTTGCCCGCATCAAGGCTCTAACTACTCTTTCTGAAGCAACCACGATGCTTGGTGAATTTGAAAGAACTGGTGTGAGCGGTCTATTTGGAATGTATGTAGACAACGATCCAAATGATCCAACCAGATACTTAGTGAACCTTTATCAAGGTGGCCTTGGACTGCCAGACGAAGCGTATTACCGCGAAGAAAAACATCAGAGCATACGCGAAGCGTACGTGGTACTTATTCAAAAGATGCTCCAACTAGCAGGCTGGGAAGAATCCGGCGCCAAGGATGCAGCAACCAAAATCTTTGAATTCGAAACTGAATTAGCTTCTAATCACTGGAACAACGTTGAAACTCGTGACGCCGAGAAAACTAACAATCTCACAAAATTCGAATCGCTGAAAAAACTAACCGAAACATTTGACTGGAACCTTTGGTTCCAAGGCGCAAATATAACTCCAAAAATTTTGAACGAATCAATTGTGATGATGCCATCATTTTTTGAATCGCTCAAAGACACCTACTCAGAACAAAACCTTGAAGCAATCAAGCTTTGGATGAGCTGGAAACTAATTAGCCAAGCGGCTGCCTATTTGTCGCAAGACTTTGTTGACGAGCGATTCAGCTTCTATGGAACAACCTTGACAGGTGCACCAGTGAACCGCGCTCGCTGGAAGCGAGCGGTTAGCTTGGTCGAAGGCTCTCTGGGTGAAGCGGTCGGAAAAATCTACGTGGAAAAGTATTTTCCAACCGAAGCCAAAAAACGTATGGACGAATTGGTTCAGTATCTAATTGCAGCCTATAAAGACAGCATTGAGAACCTGAGTTGGATGAGTGATGAAACCAAGAAGAAGGCCCTTGTAAAGCTGACAAAGTTCACACCAAAAATTGGCTACCCAACAAAATGGAAAGACTACTCGAGCATCAAAATCGATCGTGATGATTTGATTTCAAATGTGAAAAACGTGACTTCTTGGAACCTTGATAGAGAGATGAACAAGATCGGATCACCCCTTGATCGTGATGAATGGTTCATGACCCCTCAGACAGTCAATGCCTATTACAACCCAGGTTTCAACGAGATTGTCTTTCCCGCTGCAATCTTGCAGCCACCGTTTTTCTCTCTCGAGGCAGACGACGCCGTTAACTTTGGCGCAATTGGCGCAGTAATCGGTCACGAGATCGGTCACGGCTTCGATGACCAAGGTTCTAAATACGACGGCGACGGAGCACTCATAAGTTGGTGGAGCGATGAGGACCGAGCTGCATTCGAAAAGCTCACTTCGAGTCTTATAAGTCAGTTCAATGAACTATCTCCTGCGCAACTATCCAATGACAACAAAGTCAACGGCGAGCTCACTATCGGTGAGAACATCGGAGATCTTGGCGGTCTAGGAATTGCATACAAGGCCTACCTGATGTCATTGAAAGGAAAAGAACCAGAGGCCATTGATGGCTTGAGCGCAAAACAAAGACTGTTTTTATCTTGGGCCCAAGCTTGGCGGACAAAAGGTAGAGATGAAATGGTTTTGCAACGGCTGGCCACTGACCCGCATTCTCCCCCAGAGTTTAGGTGTAATCAGATAGTTAGAAACATTGACGCATTCTATGAAGCGTTTGCGGTTAGCTCCTCTGACAAGCTTTGGCTAGAAGAGTCAAAGAGAGTGAGTATTTGGTAAATGAAACTTTGGCTTAGAGTTTTGTATCAGCTTTTGTCCTGGCGATCTCGACCAACAATAAACATTAACGACGTGGCCAAAAGAAGCTTTCGAGTTTGGCCAACTGATTTAGACATCTACGCTCACATGAACAATGGTGTGTTTTTGACCATCATGGATCTGGGTAGATACGATCACGGCAAGCGAACCGGTATTTGGAAAAAGTGGAACAAGATCGGTTGGTATCCGGTTGTTGTTGCTGAAAA
The DNA here is from genome assembly GCA_964202285.1 of Rhodoluna sp. GTDB lineage: Bacteria > Actinomycetota > Actinomycetes > Actinomycetales > Microbacteriaceae > Rhodoluna. The sequence goes on from CAXNHQ010000027.1 coordinate 8,175, forward strand.
CATAACCTTTAGAAAATCCCTCCAGCTTTGGCAAAAATTTGACTTGGAGTCAAAAGTTATTGGCTGGACAGACGAAGCTTTCTACTTTGAACAAAGATTTGTGGTTGGAGAAGAAATCCACGCCAGGGCAGTGGTGCGGATCAGATTCTTGAAAAGATCGCGTGGAATTGTGACTCCCCAAGAAATTTTGGAATACACACCGTGGAACGGACCACTGCCGATTTTGCCACAGTGGGTTGCCAACTGGTCAGCAGCTTCCTCGCTTCCCAAAGGCAAGGAGCCAGCTCCAAGCAATTGGGACTAAATGACAATCGTTTTTACGATTGTCCACAACACTCAGGGTAATCTTGAGAGTTTTCTGAGAAAAATCTCTCCACACCCAGTTGCCAATAGCTGACTTAGTTTTGGCTCGAAAAGGGTTTCTTGTCCACATGCTTGTCCACAAAAAAGCTCGAGTTATTAGAGTGTTTCACGCTCCTTATCCACAGTCTTATCCACACCGTGGCTTTATCTAGCTTTGTCAGTAGTGGATGCTAGACAAGAACTAACTAGCCACAAATTCCCTTTATTCAGGTCTCTAGAAATGAGCAGCTAATGTCTTTGGCGCCAGTACTTCCAGCTGAACCTGGGCGCTCAAGCGATCGCGTTTTACCTCACGATCTACTAGCCGAACAAAGCACCCTGGGTGCGATGCTGCTTTCTCAAGAGGCAGTTGCCGAAGTTTTTGAATACGTTCATGGACCGGATTTCTACGCACCCAAACACGAAATCGTCTTTGAAGCCTTGCTCGCTCTTTATGGAATGGGTGAGCCTACTGACGTAATTACGGTCACCGATCAATTAGTGAAAACCGGTCAACTGGTTCGTGCTGGTGGCGCAGATTACCTACACACACTCACCAGTACTGTTCCAACTGCAGCTAACGCTTCTTTCTACGCCAAAATCGTTCAGGAAAAGGCAACCCTTAGAAGACTTGTCGAAGTTGGAACCAGAATTGCACAACTTGGATATGCCAACGAAGGCGAAGTTGAGGCTTTAGTAAACCAAGCACAAGAAGATGTCTACGGCGTTACACGTGCTGGAACCAGCGATGACTACGTTGCCCTAAGTGTTTCCCTTGAGGCCGCAATTGACGAAATCGAAGCCGCACAGAATCTTGACGGCAACCTAGTTGGTGTTCCAACTGGATTTACTGATCTCGATGCTCTAACAAACGGTTTCCACCCCGGACAGCTAATCATTGTTGCTGCTAGACCCGCCATGGGTAAATCAACATTTGCCTTGGACATAGCTCGTAACGCCGCAATCAAGTCAGACAAGCCAACTCTTTTCTTCTCTCTCGAAATGGGTCGGGCCGAAATCGCCATGAGAATGCTTTCTGCTGAGTCCATGATTCCGTTGCAGTCGAT
>CAXNHQ010000028.1:0-9225 GCA_964202285.1 Rhodoluna sp.
TTTTGAAACCGTAGCTAGCTTTGGTTCTGCTAGCGCTGCGGGCCAGCTCGGCGCGTTTCTCAACTGGTTGGATTACGCCTCCAAAAAAGAGCGATTTGAACTTCCCAAATCAAACCCGGCAGCTGGTGTGGTGCAAGTTCTAACAGTGCACGCTGCCAAAGGGTTGGAGTGGGATTTTGTCGCGATTCCAAATATGGTGGAAGACGATTTTCCTTCGAAACCAAAATCTGTTTCCGGGTGGCTCTCGGGAGCAGAGCTTCCCTATCTGCTGCGAGGCGACAGCAAATCGCTTCCAGTTTTTGACTATGCGTCAACTACCATCCAGTCAGAAATCAAAGTAGCCAAGGAGAAATTCCGAGCAGAAAACAAAGAACACCAGCTTCGCGAAGAGTATCGCTTGATATATGTAGCAATTACTCGAACAAAGTCAGCACTTCTTCTTACTGGCTCTTACTGGAAACCGGGGAACACAAATTCAAGAAAACCTTCGCGCTTTCTTGAGCAGCTAGCAGGGGAGAATTACCAGTTCCCAGCTATCGACAGTCAGCTAAACCCACTCGACCAAACTCCTAAAACTACGAGCTGGCCTGTTGATCCAGTTGGCCCAGAGCACAAAGTGGTTCTATCTAGAGCTGCTGAGCAGGTAAGAAGTGCTGGATCTGAACTAGATGCTCAATTGGATGCTGGCTCCAACCAAAGTGAAATTCAAGCGGAAATTGACTTGCTGCTAAAAGAGCAAGATGATCGGATCCAACGCCTTAGCTTTGTAAAGCTTCCAGTTCGAATACCGGCGTCAAGGTTCAAAGAGTTTGTTACAGATGTTGACGTCATGGCTGCCAAGTATCTAAGACCAACGCCTACCAAGCCCTACCGGGCAACTAGAACCGGAACCCTGTTCCACTCCTGGGTCGAGGACTTCCTTGTTTCGGAGGTAGACAATGCAGGCACTGATTCCATTGGTGAGCTAACCGAGGTGTTCAAAAACTCTCGGTTTGTTGACTTGGACTTTGCTGATGTTGAAACCGAGATCAACCTCACCCATGGAGTCAATACCTTTGTTTGCAAACTCGATGCCGTATTCAAGCTAGGAGATCGCTACGAAATTGTGGATTGGAAAACCGGATCTCCACCAGAAACCAAGCAGCAGGAAAGGGAAATGACCTTACAGCTCGCTCTCTATCGTTTTGCGTATTCTGAGCTGAAGGGCATTCCAATCGAAAAAATCGACGTTAGCTTCTTCTTCGTTGCCGACAATACAGAACTTAGACCAGAGTCAATTCCAGGGCCGGATGAACTAATGAGGACTTGGCAGCAGCTATTTGCTTAGAACAGTTCGTTACCGCGAGCTGGTGTTTGCGGAGCTTCTGCGGCACGCTGCAAGGCAATTTCGGTGGCTAGGGGAGCGGCTTGAATCCGTTCGGCTTTTCCAGATTCGACCTCTTCGGTAAGAACCAGAAGCATCCCAACTGCGTCCTCGATGATGGCCTGATTTCCTTGAGCGTAGCCGTGCAGTAACCAGCGAATTAACTCAAGCTCGCTGTATAGAAGTGCTCGTGGCCAGATGTTGCTATCTGCTCCCGGTCTTGATTCGAAGTAGCGAGACACAATGTTTTTAGCTAGTTCTGGTGTTGATCCACCAAGAACCCACGAGAGGTCTTCTGCTGGGTCGGAAATTCTAAGGCCGCTCCAGTTCAAAACTCCTGAAACCCTATCGTCTAATTCCAAGACGCTGTGACTGTTAATTGCGCCGTGAACCACAGTTGGTTGATATCTAAACAAGCTGGAGTCTTCAACTGCGCTTTCCCAGCGCTGTAATAGTACTGGGGAAACTTTTCCAGTTTGTGCTGCCCGGTCAAGTTCCATAACGCGGTGCTTTAAGTTAGTCGAAGAATCAATTTCAGGAAAACCTGATTGTTGGACTAGTTCGGCAGGAAGCTTATGAATTGCCGCCAGAGCAGACCCCAAAGAAGCGGTCAGCATCGAAGTTGGGTCCACTCGACTTAGATCCACTGGGTTTCCGTAGACGAAATTGAAAACTAATGCTCTCTCACCATCGGCGTCTTGGGTGTCGCCAACTAGCTGGCTAATTTCAAATGGAAGATTTAGTCTCACGGTTGAGCTAAAGCCCTTAAGAGCTTGAATCTCAGCCTCTAGCTCTGTCCCCGCGCTAGCGCTGTTTGCCATTCGAACTACAAAGTGCTCTCCGCTTTTCGCGGTTAGTAGGGCTGCATCGAAAGCACCTGATTGTCCAGCATCCAGGTGCTTCACCTGAGCAAAGTCAAAGTGCGGAACTGCGTCTTTAGCCAGTGCCGCTAAAATCAAGGGAGATCTAGCCATGAATTAAGGTTAGACAACATAGCCCCATCTAATGAGTATCGCCACGCTAGGGATAAAGTGACTGAAATTAAGCTTCCGCCGCTGGCTCGCTTTGCCCTGGACAGAGACTACTTATCTAGGGCTAACCCAGAGCTTTTCGATCAGCTTTGGAGTGATTCCAACACTCGGGTTCTAGTAATGCATAAAGGCAAGACTCTTGTTCAATCAGCTACCCAAGGTCCAAAGCTTAGGTTCTTGCCAGTAGATCAAGTGCCACGAGCAAATCTTCGGGTCTATCTGGGAAAGACAATTGCAGCTAGCTCTTTGGAGCCAGCTGGCTCCGCAATTGTCTTGGCGGTAGTAAATGACAACTCCGCCAATCAAATTGAGCCCGATCAAAATCTGTGGCACGGACTTCGATCAATTGGCCAGGGGCTTAGTGATCGCGACGCTGGAGTGTTTACTCAAGCTCTTGCCCTTAACAACTGGCATCGCTCCCACCAGCACTGTCCAAATTGCGGCACACCAACTGTGATTGAGCAAGGTGGCTGGGTTAGAAGATGCTTGAAGGATTCACTTGAGCTGTTTCCAAGAACTGATCCCGCAGTGATTGTTTCAATCATCGATCAACAAGATCGAATACTTCTTGGATCTCAAGGAACTTGGGAGCAAAATCGTTGGTCGATTCTTGCTGGTTTTGTTGAACCTGGTGAATCCCTGGAGGCAGCAGTTTCAAGAGAAATGAAAGAGGAGTGCGGACTGGAGGTAACTGAGATTAGCTATCGCTACTCACAGAGCTGGCCGTTTCCTTTGTCTTTGATGCTTGGTTTTACAGCTAAGGCTGATTCGTCCAAGCAGCTTTTGCCAGATGGTGAAGAAATTGTGAAACTGCGTTGGTTCTCGAAAGATGAGATCAAAGCCGAAGCTCACTCTCTACTTCTCCCAGGCTCCTCAACAATTTCACGGTCTCTGATTGAGCTTTGGTACGGTTCGGCTATCGAATCTGCAACCGAAAGATCAACTGATGACCAGTAGTGCTGCCGAGAAAATTCTTTCGGGATTAGACGAGCAGCAAAAAGTTGCCGCCAAGGCTCTTGTTGGCCCGACTGTCATTCTTGCTGGTGCTGGTACCGGAAAAACAAGAACGGTAACTCATCGAATTGCTTATGGAATTGCAACCGGACATTTTGCAGCGCATCGCGTATTGGCACTGACTTACACAAACCGGGCAGCTGGAGAGTTACGCTCGCGTCTTAGGCAACTTGGTGTTGGAACTGTTTCTGTTAGAACCTTCCACGCAGCAGCACTTTCACAGCTTGAGTACTTCTGGCCACAACTAGTTGGAGTCCCGGCTCCTTCAATTCTTGAATCCAAAGCCAAGCTAATTGGCCAAGTGTCCAAGGCAATGTCCATAAATTTGGATTCAGCTGCACTTCGTGATTTAGCCAGTGAAATCGAGTGGCGAAAATACTCCATGCTATCCATGGAGCAGTATTCCAAGCTGGATGATTCAAGGCCTCAAGTTGCCGGTCTTAGCTTTCAAAAGAATATGGAAATCCAATCAGCTTATGAGCTAGAGAAGATCCGCTTACAGAAACTTGATTGGGAGGATGTTCTAATTCTTACCCTTGGACTATTGCAGGCCGAGCCAAGGGCCCTATCTCACGTTCAGAGTCAGTATCGATTTTTCACTGTTGATGAGTATCAGGACATTTCGCCGCTTCAGCATGCGCTGCTAGATCACTGGCTTGGAGAACGCGCTGATCTTTGCGTTGTGGGAGACCCAAATCAGACCATTTACTCCTTCACAGGAGCAAGTAGTGAATTTCTCAGTAGCTTTTCCGAGCGCTACCCAGGCTCGAGTGTTGTTGATCTGAGCACAAACTATCGATCCACAAAACAAATTGTCGCCTTTGCCAATCGGCTAACCGCTGATGCCAGCATCGGTGGCGGTCTTGAGTCGTTGGGGGTGAACGGAACCACACCATCAATAGTTAGTTTCGATTCGGCACCTTCCCAGGCCAAAGCCGTCGCCAAGTCAATTTCGGAGCTCATCCAGTCAGGGGTGCCTAAGAGTGACATTGCGGTTTTGTATCGAATCAATAATCAATCTGAAGATTTTGAAAAGGCTCTAGCTGATTCCGGTATTTCCTACCAACTTCGTGGTGGAGAGAGATTTTTCTCCCGCCCTGAAATCAAAAGCGCAGTTCAACTAGTTAGAGCTGAGTCACTTAGTCCCTCGGGGAAACCACTTCATCAGGCAGTCAGTGACATAGTTCGCTCGCTAGGTTGGCAACAGAACAAGCCCACCGAGATGGGAGCGGTTGCCAGCAAGTGGGAAGCGCTGAATTCGTTGCTTTCAATGCTGGACGAATTACCAGAGGGCGCACAAATTAAAGATTTCGCTCTTGAGCTGGCAGATAGAGCACACTCCCAGCACGAGCCAACAACGGATGCTGTTACTTTGTCTACGATTCACGCAGCTAAAGGTTTGGAGTGGCCAATAGTTTTTATCATTGGCCTCAACGAAGGATATTTACCAATTGGCTACGCGAAAACAGACGCTGAAATCCAAGAAGAAAAAAGGTTGCTTTATGTGGGAATCACGAGAGCGCAGCGAGAGCTCAGGCTTTCTTTCGTAAGTTCGGACAAGGGCCGAGACCGCGCACCTTCGAGGTTTATATCGCTATTGCAGTCAGCCTCAGCTAAGTAAGTTTCTTAGTGCTTGATCCATCTCATCTTCTGGACCCTGGCTCATTACGCGCTTTATCAAATTTGTTGGATCAATGATGTCTTGTTCGGTTGGTATCAAATCCGGGTGAGACCAAATGCCATCTCGTTTTTCTAGACCAACCGCGCTGGTAACTTCATTCCACATTTTCGATGCCTCACGCAGTTTTCTAGGTCGAAGCTCTAATCCAATCAGGGTTAGGAAAGTTCTTTCGGCTGGGCCGATGCTGGCTCGCTTTCTGCGGATTGCTTCTGCGATTGCCAGAGTTCTGGGAAGGCGAGTGGTTGCAGCCTGGGTGACGCAGTCCACCCAACCCTCTATTAGCGCAAGGACAGTTTCAATTTTTTCCAAAGTCTGGGTTTGGGACTCAGTTCTAGGGGCAATAAGGGCTCCAGATTCCATAGCCTTTTGAATTGCGCCAACTTCGCTTGGGTCAAAACCTTCAGACAGCTCAATGATCTTTGAATTGTCGATCGTGATTTCACGGGCGTAGCTGGTGATTAGGTTCGTGATGTATTCACTCAACCATCTGGTGTGCTTGAACAACCTGGCATGAGCAAGCTCTCTAACAACTAGGTACATGTAAACCTGATCTGACTCTTCCTCTAAAGAGCTAGCAAAGCTGGCCAGATTCTGAGGAACGAAAGCCGCTCGTGGCTCCTGGAATATTGGTAAACCAATATCTCCTCCGCTTAGCACTTCCTCCGAAAGCTTTCCAAGTGCTTCTCCCAATTGCATAGCAAACATCACAGATCCGGCGGATTTCATGATGCCACTTGCTTGCGATAAAAACCCGGCAAATTCTTCAGGAAGGTTCTCTTGGAAGTTTTCAGTGAGCGCAATCGCCATGCGTTCGGCAACGGGGGTTGCTAGCTTTCGAAATAGACCTATTGAGTCCGCAACCCAGAGCTCACGAGATAACAATTTAGGCTCGCTGGTTAGTTGACCCAGGTCAGTTGCTTCATCAAGCCACAAGTTTCCGGTTGCAGTTGCCTGAGATATGGAACGGCCAACTGACTCCGGGACTTTAGCGGCGGATTTTGCAGCAATTTTTTTGGCCTGTGATTCAACCAACGCCCAATTGATTCCATCAGATTCACCACCTGCTGAAACCGCGGAACCTATTTGAGCTATGAGATTTTGTAATGCTTCGGGGTCAATTGGTAAACCAGCCGCTGCTGCCAACTGCTCAGGGGTAAGCGGTTGATTGGAAAGAAACTTGCGCAAGATAGCCTCGAAATCCTCGGGCTGTTCGGGGTTGTCGTTCACTTCACGTCACTTCTTTCTTAACCTTGCTATTCAAGGCTACTTCCTCGCGCATTCAACTATGGCTTCGGTTGCTGGGTGTTCGCCGAGAGCGTGGTTGAATCCGGCAAGATAGCCATTTGACTGTCTTAGGCTGGAAACCAAACAGATACAGGGTGGTCATGACTTTTTTCCAAAAGGGCAAATCTAGAGCGAGATCAAATGCTCAAGCTAAGAGCGCGATAACCTTTTTCACCACTGTTGCCTTTTTCGGAGGCTTTCTCACTCTTGCGGTTTTGCCAACCCCATATCTGATTGAGCGACCCGGACCCGCCTACGACGTTTTGGGAGAGGTGAATGGAGAGCCAGTGATTTCAATTTCTGGCGCTCCAAGCTATGACTCCGAGGGCGTGCTGGATGTGTTAACGGTAAGCATTGTAGGTAACCCGGAAGGCACTCCCAATTGGGTAGAAATCGCTTTTGCTTGGTTGGATGGCTCGCAGAAGGTTGTTCCAGTGGAGCTTTTGTATCCAGATGATCGCACTACCGAACAGGTTAGATCTGAATCCAGCGCGATGATGGAAGTTTCCCAGCAAGATTCAATTGCTGCGGCTCTAAATTACCTGGGGTATGAGACACCGAAGCAGGTTTACATAGCCGAGGTTTTTGCTGACACCGCAGCAAGCGGAAAACTGGTAGCTGCAGATTTCGTTTCTTCAGTTGATGGAACTGCAATCACCACCATCGATCAGCTGAGGTCCTTAGTTGAGAACTGGGACGAACAGAAACCATTTAGCGTAACGGTTTTACGTGATAGCAAGAAAGTGACCTACGATCTAAGCCCAGTTAAGGACGCCGAGGGCAATTTTCGCCTGGGAATATTGATTGGCTACAAGTACGAGTTTCCTATTGATGTAAAGCTGCAGTTAGGGGATGTCGGGGGACCTTCGGGGGGAATGATGTTTGCTCTCGGAATTATTGACCGGCTTACTACCGGGGACCTAACAGGAGGTTTGCACGTCGCGGGCACGGGAACCATAACCGAATCTGGTGAAGTTGGCCCCATTGGTGGGATTGTCCAAAAACTCTATGGAGCCAAGCGATCTGGAGCCACGGTGTTTCTTGCCCCAGCAGCCAATTGCGAGGAAATCGTTGGAAATGAACCAGCAGGACTTCGTGTTGTTAAAATAGAGACGCTGGAAGATGCGCTCGGAGCTCTCGAGAAACTTTCTAAAGACGAAAATTACAAATCTTTACCTAGCTGCACAAACTAAATACCAGGGAGAAAAATGACTCAAGCGTCAAAATCAGGACCAGTCCGACCTAGGATCTCACCAGCGAGCATCGCACTTGGAATCTTGGTAGTTATCGGCGCTGTGCTATTTAGTGTTGCCGATTTATACACCGACGTTCTCTGGTTTGACCAGCTTGGCTTCTTGAGCGTATTGACCACTGGGATTTTTGCTCAGAGCCTACTTTTTACAGTCTCTGCAGTGTCTTTTGCTCTAATAACTGGCTTGAGTCTTTGGTTAGCATTTCGGTTCAGGCCGGTATACATCAAATTCCCTGATGAGAGATCTCCCTTCGAGCAGTACCGTCAACTAATTGACCAATTACGCAAAGTTGTGATGATTGGTGTTCCAATTGTCCTTGGAGTCCTAGCAGGTTTGGCAGTTGCTCCAAACTGGGGAATTGTTCTAGCGTTTCTAAACAGCACCCCATTTGGCGAAACCGATCCGCAGTTCGGTATGGATATTTCGTTCTACATTTTTCAACTTCCTTTTTTCCTTGGACTAGCCGGCTTCTTTTCTGGCGCGTTGCTATTGGCCCTGATACTTGCTGCCGGAGTGCACATTATTTACGGCAGCATCAGATTCAACGGACGAGAGACTCTGGTTTCTAAAGCGGCAAGAATTCAAATTGGCTTGCTTGCCTTCTTATACCTCTTGGTACAAGGTGCATCGCTTTGGCTAGATCAGTATTCGACAATGACCAGTGCAACCGGTTTGTTTACCGGAGCAACCTACTCCGATGTAAACGCGGCAATTCCTGGATTGCAAATTCTCGGACTTATTTCTGTAGTTGTGGCGCTGCTATTTTTGGTGGCAGCTTTTATTGGTAAATGGCGTCTTCCGGTAATTGCAACAGGCTTGATGGTGGTTAGCTCCTTAGTCTTGGGTGGCTTGTTCCCGTGGGCTGTGCAAACATTCCAAGTTATTCCAAACGAGCGAGTACTGGAATCTCCCTACATTCAAAGAAACCTAGAGGCCACCTCCAAGGCCTACGGCATCGACAATGTCGAACGGGTTGAATACAACGCTGTAACCGACGCGACCCCTGGGGCCATTCGTGAAGATGCTGAAACCACCGCCTCAATTCGTATTTTGGATCCGGCCCTGGTGAGTGCATCATTTAGGCAACTGGAGCAGTTCCGTCAGTATTACAACTTCCCAAACCAGCTTGATGTTGGCAGATACGAAATCGATGGGAAGGTGCAAGACACTGTCTTGGCAGTTCGTGAGCTAAACCAAGCCGGGCTTGGCGACTCGCAGTCTTGGTACAACAACGTCGTTGTTTACACTCACGGTTTTGGTGTTGTTGCTGCTTTTGGAAATCAGAGAACCGCAGATGGTAAGCCAGTTTTCATGCAATCTGGTATTCCATCCGTTGGAAAACTGGGCGAGTATGAACCAAGAATCTACTTCGGAGAAAGTTCTCCAACCTACTCGATCGTTGGAGCGCCTAGTGGAGCTGAGGCGCTAGAGCTGGACTTTCCAGCTGGAGACGGCGAGAACGACCAGACCTACAACACCTTCTCGGGTTCAGGCGGGCCAATGATTTCTGGAATCATTCCTCGACTTGCTTATGCATTGAAGTTCCAGAGTGAACAGATTTTACTTTCTGATGCAATCAATGCTGAGTCTCAAATTCTT
>CAXNHQ010000029.1:0-9157 GCA_964202285.1 Rhodoluna sp.
GTGGCAGATTGAACCTCTGCCGCGGAAATTGCCTCTGTGCTTGCCATAAATAATAAGTGTAGCGATTAGCCATTCTGAGCAAAGGCTGACGCGTATAGGCAAACGCTGGCCGCTGTTGCAAGATTTAGTGACTCAGCAGCACCATAAATTGGCACCTGCACCAAGGTGTCGGCAAGGCTCGCGACCTCTGGCTCTAGACCCCAAGCCTCGTTGCCGAATAGCCAAACGGTTGGCTGGGCCAAAGAATCTGAATCCACACCTGCAAGAGATGAGCCATTCATGTCGGCTGCCAATACCTGTAGACCTGCCTGCTTGAGCGCATCGATTGATTGCTCGACATCTGCTTCAACAACAAACGGAAGATGAAACATCGAACCGGTTGTTGATCTAACAACCTTGGGGTTATAGATGTCTACGCTTCCCTTGCTAAAAACAACTGCATCCGCGCCAGCAGCGTCGGCTGCACGCAAGACTGTGCCCGCATTTCCTGGATCACGGATCTGAGCGAGAAAGGCAATTAGCTTTGGCTTGGCTGCTAAGACGTCCTCGAGGGATACGTGGAACTGCTGACAAACAGCAACAACACCTTGCGGGGTTGTGGTGTCACTTAGCGCCTTTAGAGCTGAATCCGAAACAATCGTCAGCGTAACCCTGGACTGTTCGGCACGCGAAATCAGGTCAGGGTATTTTTCTTGAAATGTTTCAGTCGCAAAGATTTTTTCAATCAACTTGGGTCTTTGAAGGGCTTCTTTTAGGCCCTGTGGTCCCTCAAGAAGAAAGAGCCCGGTTTCTAACCGGGACTCCTTCTTGGTAAGTTTTGCGACCCCTTTTATTTCCGCTGCCGAAGGGTCTTGAATCACTTTGGGCTAGCTCGCCTTTGGTGCTGAAGTGTCTTTTGGAAGTGCTGCTTTTGCAGTTGCAACCAAGGACGCGAAAGTCGCTGGTTCGTTAACTGCAAGGTCAGCCAGAATTCTCCGGTCAACTAGCACACCAGCAAGACCTAAACCCTGGATGAAGCGGTTGTAAGTCATTCCGTTTGCACGAGATGCAGCATTGATGCGCTGAATCCACAGTCTGCGGAAATCACCCTTGCGTGCTCTACGGTCATTGAATGCATAGACCAGCGAGTGCAGCATCTGCTGCTTCGCCATACGGTAAAGCCTGGAACGCTGTCCGCGGTAACCCTTTGCGCGCTCTAATACAACGCGACGCTTCTTCAGCGAGTTGACTGCGCCTTTTACTCTTGCCATTTTCTAACTCCTAAAAAATTTGGGCCGGTTACTTACCGAGCTGCTTCTTGATGGTCTTGAAGTCGGCAGCCGAAACTACCTGGTCCGCGTTCAAGCGACGCTTGCGTCTAGATGACATGTGCTCAAGGTTGTGGCGCATGTTGATCTGCTGCTTCATGAGCTTGCCACTACCGGTAAAGCGAAAACGCTTCTTAGCACCCGAATGGGTCTTCTGCTTTGGCATTTACTTCTCTCCTGTTTCTATAGCAGCCTCTAAGACTACTTCCTCGGTTGATACCGCTTTGGCTTCAGCTTTTGCAGCCTTGTCCGCAGCTTTCTTGGCGTCTGCCTTAGCTTCCGCTTTGTTTCTAAGTGGACCAATTACCATCACCATGCTTCGGCCGTCAATCGAAGGTGTCGATTCAACTGCGCCAAACTCGGTAACTTCTTCAGCCAACTTCTGTAGCAACTTGATGCCCATCTCTGGTCGGGATTGCTCTCTTCCTCGGAAAACCACCATCACCTTCACCTTGTCGCCGGCCTTTAGAAACTTCTCAATCTGAGCTTTCTTGGTGCCGTAATCATGACCGTCAATCTTCAAACCAAATCGAACTGTCTTTAGAACAGTGTTGACCTGGTTCTTGCGGGCTTCGCGAATTTTCTGTGCGGCTTCATATTTAAACTTGCCAAAATCCATCAGCTTCGCAACTGGAGGGCTGGATTGTGGTGAGACCTCTACGAGGTCTAAGTCTGCTTGCTGCGCCATGCGCAGTGCATCCTCAATCTTTACAACGCCAACCTGTTCTCCCAAAGCTCCGACGAGGCGAACCTCTGGAACTCTGATGCGGTCATTGATGCGGGGATCGCTGATATTTACTCCTATACAGATATGACTTAGGCCACACTAAGGAGCATCTTGCCCAAAGGAGCAGAAACAAAAAAGCTTTACCCGGCAACCTATTTTGCGGAAGACGCGGGTGGGAAACTAATCCACTTCTGACCGAGATCTAAGACCTCGGAGCCATGGGATAGCCTAGCATGACCAGCACTGAAGGAGAATAGTTGTCTGATTACGACGAAATCGACCAGCAGATCACCGAGATCTCTGATTTGCCAGCCGTTGAGGTCATTGGCCGATATGCCGTGGACCTTCTGAGCGTGGCCGCGGTTCAGTGTGGGCTAGCTGCCGATGGCCGAAAAGGCGACCTGGATGAGGCTAGAAAGCTGATAACTGCAGTTGCTGGGTTGATTACGGCAGCGGCCCCAGACCTGGGCGATCACCACGCGAGGCCCCTAAGAGATGCCCTCCGCCAGGTTCAATTGGCCTTTAGAGAGGCCTCTGTAATTAAAGATGCCCCAGGCCAAGGCCCTGGTGAGAAATTCACCGGGCCAGTTAACTAGCAATAAGTTTTATAGAAACCGAATCAACCGAAGACGCAAACTCTTCGCTAGCGGCCCAGTAGCTACTAACCCTGTCCAGCAATTCTCGAACCTCGCTCGGGCTAGCGCCGTTTTCTAGGCGCAGTGCAACTTCCAATTCAGCACCTGCCAACTTAGCGGTTGGATCTGCAGAGCCAAGCTCAAAACCAATCACCTGCGCTTCGCTAGCAACTGAGTCCTCCACTACCTTCTTGACTACTTGGTTAAGCTCTGCCGGTTGCCAATCTAGACCCTGGGCTATTCGGGCAATGGCTGGACGCCGAAGGACAAATTCTGTTTCACTGCCGGGGTCAATTACCACCCTGGTGCTTAGCTGCGAAGCTGCCGCCAGACAAACCCTGATGGCATCGGTGGGAACTGGACGGGCGTCCTTGTTCCAGCGCTGCATGGCTTCAACTGATGAAAAAACCACCAGTGCATCATGGTCATCGGGAGATTTAACTGTCACTATCGAAAGCTCAGCGCTTTTGTCTACCAATAGGCCATTTGGGCCAATCTCCGATTCGCCCAAATGTGCTACTAATGGAATAAGTAACCTGGAAACTCGAATTACATCAACAACCTTTGCTTGACCGAGTTGACCGCTTCGAAAACCTTGAATGGCATTTAGAAACTCTTTGGGTCCAGACCCGTCGTCATCGGCAAAGCGATTATCCTCAAGCTGTCTTCCCTCCCAAGGAACTCCAGCCGAGTCGCTAAATCGGTCTGGGTTGATTTCATAGGTCACGATCTAGAAACCCTAAGTGCCTGCTCGAGGCTAAAGCGCCCCACATAAAGCGCCTTTCCAAGAATTGCTCCCGCTAAACCCTTGGACTTAAGCCCCACAAGGGCCTCAAGATCTGACAACTCTGAAATACCGCCACTAGCAATTATTGGCTTGTTGGTCATTTCAAGCACTGATTCCAACAGTTCGATGTTGGGTCCAGTCAATGAACCATCTTTGTTGATGTCCGTAACTACATATCTCGCACAGCCAAATTGCTCCAGCTGCGCCATGACCTCTGCTAACTCCCCCACGTCTTCTTTGGTCCCGCGGGCAATAAGCCTTGACCCAGAAACATCTAAAGCAACAGAAACTAAGTTTCCATGCTTGGCAATGACGGACTCGACCCAAGAAAGATCGGTCAGAGCAGACGTTGCGAGATTTATTCTTGCGGCACCGGTAGAAAGCGCTGACACAAATGATTCTTGGTCTCGAATGCCGCCGGAGACTTGAACTTTTACTCCCGATACAGATGAGACCACCTGAGAGATGAGTTCTCGGTTTTCTCCGCTACCGTAGGCCGCATCAAGGTCTACAAGATGTATCCAAGTTGTTCCAGCATTAACCCAACTGGTTGCGATTTCTAGCGGCGAGCCAAATGACTCTTGAGTACTTTGGTCTCCGGAAGGAAGGCGTACCGACATTCCATTTGAAACGTCTATCGCAGGAAGCAGTTCGAATGAGGAAAGTTTCGATGCTTCAGCTGCGCCACCGTCGTGGCGCTTCAAGTTGTCTTGGCTATCCACTGTTTAACAGTAGCGCCAGGCAAAACCTCTAAGGAAGTGCGAGCCTATCGCCTGCGACTATGTCAGCGCTTTGCAGGTTGTTCAGCAATATGATCTCGGCTACCCAATCCTGCTGGCTCTTTCCATTGGCATAGGTTTCAGCCAATTGCCAGAGGCTTTCACCTGGCATTACTGAAACGTAGTTGAAGGCGGTCTCCGCGGTCGAGCTTTGATCTACCGCCACGGCGCTCTGGGTAAAAATCATGCCAGCGATCAAGATAGCTAGCGCGCTAAGGACGAACAGTGTCCTAGCTAAGCGGGCCCTGCGCTTGGGGCTCATTGGGTGAATCTGGGCTGCTGCTGTACTCATTTGGTTCCCTTTCCTCAGGTATTCGAACAAGTGTTCTACTTAGAACAAGATTACAAGGAACCACCGACATTTTGTCAAGAAGATTGGCAAAAATTCGAAAATATGTTTGATTTTGGCCCATTTTTAGAATACAGTTTCGATAAAGCCCAATTGGGCACCTTCGAAAGGGTCATTATGGACGCCAGTAAGCCCAGCCGCCGCGCCACCACACTCAGTGCCATGCAGGAGCGCATCCTTCAGGCCATTCAGCGCTCCAAGACAGAACGGGGCTATGTCCCGAGCATGCGAGAAATCGGGGACGAGGTTGGATTGTCCTCCCCTTCTTCGGTTACCCACCAGCTGAACCAGCTAGAACTTGCTGGATACATTAGCCGCGACCCCAAGCGCCCAAGAACTATCGACGTTCTTATTGAAGTTCCAGGGTATGAAGGTGAAGCTGGTTCCGAGCCGGACAACATCACGCCAATCGGAGATGCAGCCATGGTTCCTATGGTGGGAAGAATTGCCGCAGGTGGTCCGATCACAGCGGAGCAAAATATCGAAGAAATCTTCCCTTTGCCAAGGCAACTCGTTGGAAAAGGTGACTTGTTTTTACTAAAGGTTGTCGGCGAATCCATGATTGATGCCGCGATATGCGACGGTGACTGGGTCGTAGTTCGTCAACAGCAAACAGCAGAAAATGGTGACATTGTCGCAGCCTTGCTAGAAGACGAAGCGACTGTCAAGACTTTCAAGCAAAGAGATGGTCACACCTGGTTGCTTCCAAGAAACTCGAGCTTTGAACCTATCTTGGGTGACCGAGCCGTAATTCTAGGAAAAGTAGTTGCAGTTCTAAGAAGCATCTAACAAAAACTGACTCAACTCACTAGCCAATTGCGGCTTCACGCGTGCTTCAATTAGTGTCCCATCGTCTTTATGACTAACCCTGACGATTCTCGCCTCCGAATGAATCCGTGAAACCAGATCACCTCTGGAATAAGGTATGAGTGCCCGAACCAGAATCTCTGGTCTAGGCAAGAGTGCTTCGATTTGCTCGAGTAGCTCTGGGATACCCTCTCCAGTTGCAGCCGACACTAGAACAGCGCCTGGTTCCATGCCACGAAGTGCTATCTGCTGCTCTAAATCAACCAAGTCGCACTTATTGAAAACCAGCAGTTCTTTGACGTTTTGAGCATCAACTTCGGCTAACACGTTCCGAACAGTCTGAATCTGTCCCGCAGGATCGGGGTGGGAGGCGTCGACCACGTGAATAACCAGGTCACTGTGTGCAATCTCTTCGATAGTTGACCTAAAGGCCTCAACCAGCTGATGCGGCAAGTCCTTTACGAAACCAACTGTGTCAGCCAGGGTGTATTCGCGGCCATCAGCAGTCTGGGTCTTTCTAACAGTCGGGTCCAAGGTTGCAAACAACGCATTCTCGACCAGAACCCCTGCTCTAGTGATTCGATTCAGAAGTGAAGACTTTCCGGCGTTGGTGTATCCCGCGATGGCAACGGCTGGGATCTCGTTTTTTGACCTAGACCAGCGCATGGTGGCTCGCGCGGGAGCCATCTCCTTTATCTGTTTTCTTAGCTTGGCCATTTTGGTGTTGATACGTCTTCTGTCCAGTTCAATTTTGGTTTCTCCAGGGCCACGCGAACCAATTCCAACACCGCCACCAACTTGACCACCGGCTTGTCTCGACATCGACTCACCCCAACCGCGCAACCTAGGAAGTAGATACTCAAGTTGAGCTAATTCAACTTGTGCTTTACCCTCCCTGGACTTAGCGTGCTGAGCAAAGATGTCCAAGATGATTGCCGTGCGATCAACCACCTTGACTTTGACAATGTCTTCGAGGTTTCTTCTTTGGCTTGGTGCCAATTCGGTATCGGCAATAACTGTGTCTGCCTCGCAGGCGGCGACAATTGCCTTCAGTTCTTGTGCCTTACCCTTACCTAGATAACTCGCTGGGTCGGGAAATGCTCTACGTTGCAATAACCCATCAAGAACTTGAGCACCCGCTGTTTCAGCCAGAGCCGCTAGCTCCCGGAGCGAATTCTCTGCCTCCAAAACGGTCCCTCTGCCCCAAACGCCAATCAGGACGACTTTTTCGAGTCTTAGCTGGCGATACTCAACATCGCTAATGTCTTGCAGTTCAGTTGACAAACCACCGACTCGTCGAAGTGCTGAACGCTCTTCTAGATCTAGCTGGTCCCCATCAAACCCCGAACTGTCGACCTTAGGTGGGTTAGGTTTCTTGTCTCGACCAAGAATGCGGTCAATCATCGACACTGATTGCTCCGATTCTGATTCCACCTAACTAACACTAGTAATCAGAATTGGGATAAATTGAAGCCATGTCCTCGGATCACTACTTTTCCAAGGAACCTAAAAGCAATTACCAGCCCAAGCAAATTGAGCTCGATGTTGCTGGTGAGGTTTTCAAAGTAAGCACAGCCTCGGGAACCTTCTCTCCTCTGCGCCTTGATGTTGGAACCGCAGTGCTTATCGACCACCTCGAACTAGCGCCAAAAGATGGCAACATTCTTGACCTTGGTTGTGGCTGGGGGCCCATAGCCCTAAACCTTGCCAAGCACAGCACAAAGGCCAAAGTTTGGGCGGTTGATGTAAACAGCCGCTCTCTCGAGCTGACGGCTGAAAACGCCAAAACCTTAGGGCTTTCCAACATCCAAACCGCAACTGCGGATTCTGTCCCACAAGACATAAAGTTCTCCGGGATCTGGTCTAACCCACCGATTCGAATCGGCAAAAAAGAGCTTCACGGATTGCTTCTGACATGGCTTCCTCGTTTGGAGAAGAACGGCTCTGCCTATCTCGTGGTTCAGAAAAACCTGGGCTCCGATTCGCTCCAGAAATGGCTAACCGAGACTCTGATTGAGGGATACGAAGTATCTAGGCTCACTTAGATAAAAACTTATCGAATCATCAAGGTGCTGCGAACTTCCTAGAGGATGTCTAGGTCCATCTCCCCGTCGAAGGTAAGCTCCGCGGGACCGCTTATAGATACATGCTCCCCGTCTTCGGTAGCAAACATGCGAACCGCAACTACTCCACCCAAAGCTTGCACCTGCCACTGATTAGGAGCAGTTGCTCCAGCCCAGTATCTGGTTGCTAGAGCTGCGGCTGCGATACCTGTGCCACAAGACAATGTCTCACCAACACCACGCTCGTGCACTCTAAAGGAGAAATAGCCAACACCATCTTTGATCATTGGATCGCTTGGCACTACAAACTCCACGTTGGCCCCGTTTGCTGGAGTTGGTTCAACTTTTGGAGCTTCAAAGAGCTTTAGCTGTTTGAGCTCTGCGTCACTTGATAGTGCGACTACAACATGTGGGTTACCAATCTCAATACCCTGGCCAGGCCTTGCAACCTCAATTCCGCCAGCTTCCACGGTGAATTCACTCGTTAGCTTCCAGCGACCAAGGTCAACTGCAAAACCATTAGACCCTTGAGTCAGGTCCTTGACTCCAGCTCGAGTGCCAACAGCAAGAGTTGAACCGCCCTCAATCTTTGCAAGCCCGCGATCAAGTAAGTATTTTGCAAAAACCCTTACCCCGTTCCCGCACATCTCGGCCGCAGTACCATCAGCGTTGTAGTAGTCCATAAACCAGTTAGCTTCAGGCTCGACTTCGAGAATCGCTTTGCCCTCTGGAATTCTTGAGGTCTTTACGACCCTAATGAAGCCATCGGCCCCGATTCCAAAGCGCCGGTCGCAGATTTTGGCAATTTGTTTGGGGCTTAGAGACAGCTCTGCTTCGGGGTCCAGAACCAGCACGAAATCGTTTCCGGTGCCGTGGCCCTTGGTGAAAGCAATGGTTGTCATGCTCCAAGCCTACGGGCGAGAGGCGAGGAGATCATGCTTGCGCACCATCGCAATTGCCAGACTTGTAACCTCAGGGTCCAGAGCATCCAGCCAGTTGATTCGGGTGTCGCGCTTGAACCAAGACATTTGCCGTCTGGCATATTTTTGAGTCAACTTGGTGGTTGATTCAATCGCCTGATCTTCACTGAGCTCACCATCCAATTGCGCTAGAGCTTGTGCGTATCCGATTGCGTAGCCTGCAGTGACTGAGTCACGAAGTCCCTTGGAAATCAAAGCATTAGTCTCCTCAATCATTCCCTTACTCCACATCAACCGCACTCGCTGCTCCAATCTGGCAACCAGCGTCTCGCGATCCATCCGTAAACCAATTTCCAACACTTCCTGCCAGGAATCAATCTCGTCTGGCAGAGCTGCTGCAAATGGTTCACCGGTGAGGGTTACGATCTCAAGTGCTCTTACGATACGGCGGCCATTCTCCTTATCAATTCGACTGGCCGCGATCTCATCCAGCTCCGCTAGCTTCTGGTGCATGGCATTAGGACCTAGCTCTAGTAGTTCTTGTTCGAGCACTGCTCTTAGGTCTTTGTCGCGAACAGGGAACTCAAAGTTGTTCAGTACCGCTGCAACATAAAGCATCGAACCACCGACCAAAATTGGTAAGACACCGCGTGATTGAATCTCCATGATCTTGGCTCGTGCCAGCTTCTGATATTCTGCAGCCGTCGATTCTTGGGTTACATCAAGCACATCGATTCGGTGATGCTCGATTCCGCGCCTTTCGGAAAAGGGTAACTTAGCTGT
>CAXNHQ010000030.1:0-8998 GCA_964202285.1 Rhodoluna sp.
CCGCCGTGCAGCAAGGTGTCTTCGAGTGAAATCGCCAAGCCAAGTCCTGTTCCGCCACTGGTTCGTTTTCTAGCCGGGTCGGCTCGCCAGAACCGATCAAAGACTCGCTCCAGTTCGCTCTCACTCATGCCAACACCCTGGTCGGTTACTCGAACCGCAACTGCATCACTACTGACCCCAACAGCGACCGTGATGGGCTTACCTTCACCGTGCTCAATTGCGTTGGCAAGTAAGTTTCCAATCAGGCGATCAATTCTTCTGGAGTCAAATTCCGCAACGACTTCTCCTTCTGGCAATTCGAGCGTTAGCTCGCTGCCACGCTTTTTAGCTAGGGGTTCGATGGACGAAACCGCGGAGGTTACTACCTGGGTTAGGTCGTTAATCTCCAGTTCTGGCAAGACGGCACCAGCATCGTATTTGGAAATTTCCAGCAGGTCTCGAAGTAACACTTCAAATCTTTCAATCTGTCCTTGCATAAGTTCAGCGGACCTTCGAAGCTGGGGGTCAAGATCATCTCTGGCTTCAAAGATCAAGTCTCCAGCAAGCTTGATGGTTGTAAGCGGGGTTCTTAGCTCATGCGAAACGTCAGATACGAAACGTTGCTGCATTTTTGAAACAGTTGCTAACCTGGTAATTTTCTGTTCAAGGCTGTCCGCCATTTTGTTGAATGATCTGGCCAATACGGCAACAACGTCGTCACCTTTTTCCAGCAGCCTCACATCAAGTGCTCCGTCGGCAATCTCTTCGGAAACTTCGGCGGCTACTTTTACCGGCCGAACGATCCAACCGGTAACCAAATAGGCAACTCCGCCGATAATTAAGATGATTGCGAAGCCACCAGCAAAAAGGGTCTGTTGAACAAATGAGAGAGTTTGCTGTTCGCTGGACAAATCAAAGACCAGGTATAGCTCGTGCGCCCCAGCAAGGGGAATATCCAATGGCGAGCCAACCACTATCCCAGGGCTAGAAGTGGTTACTCCGTTTTCGGTTTGCGATAACTGAATCGATTGATAGAGCACTCGTCCAGCACTCGAGCGAACCTCGGATCGAAATGCCGAGGAAATCAAAGCGGTGTCTAGACCGGTGGAAATTGGGCTTTGAAGGATTTGGGCGCCGGTTTGACCGGGAGAACGCAGCAGGGCAACCCGCCGGCTATCGGCTACTCCGGTCGCCTCCAGCCTTGGAACAACTGAATTCATTAGGGTCTGGAGCGCAACTTCATCGGAAACACTCGATGCGGCAAAGATGTTCTGAGCATCCAAAACAGCCACTTCAGATTCCGCCAAAACCTGCTGGAGTCTGGCATCAAACAGACCATTTCCTATGGAAAAAGAAAGAAAACCACCAAGAACAACAAGTAGCACGGAGCTAAGCGCAACGGTTGTGGCAACCGCCCTGGCCTGAACCGAACGTCTAAGTAACCTAAGCATGGAGCCTATCCAGCCCTATATCCAATGCCTCGAACGGTTTTGATGAATTTGGGATTGTCCGGGTCTTCTTCAATTTTGGAACGCAGCCGTTGCACATGAACGTTCACAAGACGAGTATCGGCCTTGTATTGGTAGCCCCAGACTTTTTCTAGGAGCACCTCTCTGGTGAAAACCTGTTTTGGTTTCTGGGCCAAAGTCAGCAGCAAGTTAAATTCCAGCGGAGTTAGAGAGATTTGCTCTCCGTCTCTTAGCACCTGGTGACCTTCTAGATCTAAAGTCAGAGGGCCTAAGTTAACAATTGCCTCGGATGATGTGAGGGGTCTTAGCCTGGCTTTAATCCTGGCGGTTAGCTCACCTGGTTCGAATGGCTTGACGATGTAATCATCGGCTCCAGCTTCCAAACCAAGGACAACATCGTTGGTATCTGACTTTGCCGTGAGCATAATGATCGGTGTTCCCGAGACGTTTCTGATTTCTTGGCAAACGGTAATGCCATCTTTACCTGGCAGCATGACATCCAACAAAACTAGGTCGGGTTTTTCGCTTTCAAAAATCGTCAGAGCTTGATTACCGTCCGGGCAATACCTTGGTTCGAATCCGGAAGCTGAAAGAACTATTCCAACCATTTCCCTAAGGGCATTGTCATCATCGATGACAAGTATCTTAGGGTTCATGTCGATTCCTAGTAGCGGTAGTGGTCCACCTTATATGGTCCATTGGCTGGTACACCAATATACCGCGCCTGATCCACAGTGAGTTCAGTTAGTTTTACTCCAAGAGCGTCAAGGTGCATTCTGGCAACCTTCTCGTCTAGGTGCTTTGGCAAAATGTGAACCCCCAGTGGGTAAGCCGACAAGTTGGTGAATAGCTCAATCTGTGCCAGAACCTGGTTTGAGAACGACGTACTCATAACAAAGCTTGGGTGGCCAGTGGCGTTTCCAAGGTTCATTAGTCGACCCTCGCTGAGGATCAGTACGCTCTTGCCGTTTGGAAGTAACCACTCGTGCACCTGAGGCTTGATCTCAATTTTGGAAACACCAGAAATCTTCCCGATTCCTGCCATGTCGATTTCGTCGTCGAAGTGACCGATGTTGGCAATCACTGCAAGATGCTTCATCTTCATGATGTGATCTGGTGTGATAACCGCGGTGTTTCCAGTTGCAGTTACGAAAATGTCAACGTCTTCAATTACTGATTCCAAAGTTGTTACCTGGTAACCATCCATGACGGCCTGCAGTGCACAAATCGGATCAATTTCGCTAACGATTACTCGCGCGCCCTGACCAGCCAAAGCTTCGGCTGCACCCTTGCCCACGTCACCGTAGCCACCAACCCAAACAGTTTTTCCACCGATAAGAACATCGGTAGCACGGTTTAGACCATCTGGAAGAGAGTGTCTGATTCCATACTTGTTGTCAAACTTTGTCTTGGTGACAGAGTCGTTAACGTTGATAGCTGGGAATAGTAGCTCTCCGCGCTTGAAAAACTCGTAAAGTCTGTGAACACCAGTGGTGGTTTCTTCGCTGACACCGATAACTTCTTCGGCGATTACGGTGAAACGATTAGGTGATTCTTTTAGTGAGTCACGAAGAAGTTCAAGAATTACTCCATATTCTTCGCTGTCGTCTGCTCCGGTAGGTGGAACAGAGCCAGCTAATTCAAACTCGCGACCCTTGTGAACTAGCAAGGTAGCGTCTCCGCCATCGTCCAAAATCATATTTGGGCCAGTGTATGAAGCACCTTCTGCTTCTGCCTCGTGGGACCAGTCAAAAATTCTTGATGTGCACCACCAGTATTCCTCTAGCGTTTCACCCTTCCAAGCAAATACTGGAATACCGGCAACGTTCTCAGGTGTACCGCTGCCAACAACAACTGCTGAGGCTGCTTCGTCTTGGGTTGAGAAAATGTTGCAGCTTGCCCAGCGAACCTTGGCGCCTAGCGCAGCAAGGGTTTCAATCAAAACCGCGGTCTGGACTGTCATGTGCAATGATCCAGCGATGCGTGCGCCCTTCAGTGGCTGCGCGTGAGCAAATTCCTCGCGCAAGGCCATAAGCCCTGGCATTTCATTCCCGGCCAGACGGATCTGGTGCCTACCGGCTTCGGCAAGGCCAAGGTCAGCCACTTTAAATTCGATTGCGGTTTTTGATTTCAGCATCCCTCAAGTCTAGCTGGCGAAGCTAGCTTTGAATAATAGCCAAAACCCGCGTGGTTATTGAGCCACAGAGCTCTTTGGACTCGGATTCGACGTTAAGGCGCAACAGCGGCTCGGTATTTGAGCTTCTAACGTTAAACCACCACCAGGGACTCTCCCCGTAAGCGGAGCTAACGGTGATTCCATCCAAATCATCAAAATCAGATCCAGCAAATTCTCGCCTAATTTGGTCAATCTTGGCGCCAGCGTCGGAAACCTTGGAGTTGATTTCTCCGCTTGAGAAGTAAGGGTCAAACCTAGCGGCAAACTCGGAAAGGGGTAGCTCCTGTGATCCAAATTCGTGCATCACGTGCATAGCTGCGAGCATGCCATTATCAGCACCGAAAAACTCTTTGAAGTAGTAGTGAGCGGAATGTTCCCCGCCAAAGATTGCGCCGGTTCTTGCCATCTCATCCTTGATAAGCGAGTGTCCAACACGAGTTCTCACGGCTGTTGCTCCAGCGTCTTGAATAAACTCTGCAACCGCTCTTGAGGTTAAAAGGTTGTGAATAATTTGAATGTTGCTATCTCCCATGGACTTGGCTCTAGCTATTTCACTGACCGCAACAATTGCAGCAACCGCCGATGGGGAAACCGGATTCCCTTTTTCGTCAATTACAAAACACCGGTCAGCATCACCATCAAAGGCAAGTCCAATGTCTGCTTTTTCTGCCAAGACTTTTTCCTGCAGATCTACCAGGTTCTTAGGATCTAGAGGATTTGCTTCATGGTTTGGAAAAGTGCCATCTAGTTCGAAATACATTGGAATAATCTCGATTGGCAATTTTGTCAAGCCTGCCTTGGTGCCAAGCACAGCGGGAGCCGTGAGGCCTCCCATTCCATTGGCGGCGTCAATTACGACCTTGAGTGGCTTTATATTTTCCAGTGATACCAATTGGCGCAAATTGCTTGCGTAGTCCAACAAAATATCGTGCTCGCTAGAAAACCCTGGCTCTGCTACTTCTTCAATACCCGAGGCTAAGTATTTCTTGGCACCTTCAAGAATTTCACTGAGACCAGTTTCCATGGAAATGCCTCGGGCTCCAGCGCGGGAGAGCTTGATTCCGTTGTAGCTTGCGGGGTTATGGCTTGCAGTAAACATCGCAGCTGCTGCATCCAGGTGACCGGAAGCGAAGTAACACTCATCGGTAGAGCACAACCCAAGGTTTATGACATCCGCTCCACGGGCGGTAGCGCCTTCAATAAATGCCTCAACAAAACCCACTGACGAATCACGCATATCGTGTCCAACGACAACCGACTTACCCTCTAGCTCTAGGGCGTCAACGAAAGCCGCAGCAATTGCTGCAACATTTTTAGGGTTTACTTCGCTGCCGACAAGGCCACGAATGTCGTATTTCTTGAAAATAGCATCGAGTGCGTTCACTGACCCAATAATACAATGAGCTCATGGCTAATCCCCCGAAACCACGAAACACTCATCGCGATCGGCATGAGCGTGGCATGAGGCGCCCACTGCTTAGCAAGCTGTTCAAGTTTGGTCAAACCAGATCGCACGGTTTCGAACAATACGTGAATACAGCCATGGAGTACCTCAAGGGTATGTGGTCCGAGGACCTAGCGGAGTTAACCTGGAAGATAATTGATGCTCCAGCGATTTCTCAAACCACTACTGAAATCCCAAGGTGGCGAGTTGATGAGGAACTTAATCTGATCATCATTTACCGAATTCCCACCGAGAGATTTGGGTCTCATTCTAGAAAGTCTTCCTTAGACGAGAGATTGAAAGTCGAAGAGCAAGTCTTTGAGGCAGTCGCAGAATATCTAGATGTTGATCCTTGGGATCTAGTTCCTGATTACTACGCCCGCTAGCGGAATCGAACCGGAACCGAACCGCCGACGCTTGTCTGGTTGTTGATTCCAAAAGATGTGATTTGGAAATCTTTTTGACTCACAACACTCGCATAGATTCCTACTTCCGATTCAATCGCAACCGCTCCGGTTATCTCCAAAGAAGCCGTCCCTGAAGCAGGAACCGAAACTCTGGAAGTGATGCCAGAAGTTAGGTTGGTGACGCTTGCCGTCACTGCTTCACCAGAGGGGTTACCAAGAATCAATAGCGAATCAAACTCGGCAGATGTTGTCACCGCACGCGGTGAAGTTATAACTTCGCTAGCGCCTAGCCAAGCGAAGTCAATGCGGGGTTTCCCGTTGCCGTTTCCAACTGCGGCCCGTACGGATGCATAGATTGGCTGATCCGAGGTGATGAAGACCGTGTACTCACCATCCAATAACTCCGTAATTGGAAAATCCTGGACAGTGCCAGGTTCAATGGTTTCGGTTAGAACCGATCCAAAGACATCGTCACTGGAGGAATTTATCTGAACGGCAATTGTCGCTCCAGTTGGAGCAAAGACTCTAAGGGCATGGCCGGCATCTTGAATGCCTTCAGTTTGCGACACCTGGTTGATTGTTTCTGTTCCTCTAACCAAAAGCCCTGGAATAACCACTTCGGTTCCGGGAGCTATTGCAGGCGATACGTAATCCACGCCAAGGCTTTCAAGACCCGATACCGATCGGTGCTGAATCCAGCCGGCTAACTTGGCTCCTTGCGACTGCACCTGCACTGCCAAAGCGTTCGCAGATGGTGCCAAGCTGGCAAGGGAGATCACGGTAGTTGATTGAGCCAGCACTGAAATGCCTGTTGTACCAGCCACCTCGATTTTTCCAAGCTCGGTAAAGATATTGATATCTACTGTTTCGTCGATAGGAGATGGGTTACTAAGAATTAGAAGTGCCTCTCGGCCATCTGCCGTAGAGCCGCCCACCAGCCAGAAATCGGTGCTTGGCTCCTGGCAAGAGGCCCCAGCTAGGCCGCGCATTGAATCTAGTTTGACAAGCTGACTTGTGCTTCCAGTAAGCACTATCGAACCCTGGGGTGAATCAAAGTTGGTGTCAATATTCTTTAGCTCGGTATCGCTAGGGATACCTTCGGAGTAATAAACCCTGCCATCGGCAAGTGGCAAAAGCTCGACGCTATCTCTGCTAATCGACTCGAGTTGAACCGACCCCATACCCTCGGCGGTCAAATCAAGAGTGGCCTCACCGGTTCTTTCAAAAGAACCTAAGTTATCTCCAGTGAGCCCACCCGTTAGAAACAGTGGCCCAGAACAGACCATGGTCTGGTCTATTGGCTTTACTTCGTAGCTGGAACTTGCTTCACTCAAATCAATCTTTAATGAAACCGCTGGAGCAAATACCAGTCCTAACACTAGAACTACTGCCGTTACCGCAAAGGACATAAATCGAAGAACCATCAGTTGTTCTCCTCGCCGTCAACAAAAATCTCACTGTCTTTAGTATTAGATCTAGATATGCTCCGACTTGGAATCGCTAGCAGTAAAAAGAATCCAAGCACTGTAAGTTGTCCAAGCTTAAACAAGCCAAGATCTATCCCCGGTTCGGATTGCTGTGGAGTGATGCCGGAAACTTTCCAGAGTTGACCAAAGTCAGTGTCTCCGATTGATTCAAGCTCCGTTGTCGAATCAAGCGCCAACTGCACTTCACGGTTCTCGGGAGATAGCAGGATGTAACCAATGCCGAATTTTTCTAAAGAGGCAAAAATCTCCGCGCCATTTGCCGACGCTAAGTTAGCGACCAAGATTCCAAGCTCCTGGTAATCAGGACTAGTAAATCGGTCTGTTGCGCCGGCTACTTTGTAGCCGGTAGCAAGCTCTTCGAGGTGAACTCCGTCGCCGCTAAAAACTTGTGCTACTAAGCCGGTTTCAGGCCCCGACTCTAATTGCAGAGTTCTCCAAAAAACGCCGCCCGAGACATCTGCCTGAATGATGGATGGAACTACTCTGTCGTCGGAATAGCTAATCGACGGCGGACTTATCGCCAAAGCTACAGCGGCCGGCAATACGCCCAAGATGGCTATCGATCCAATCGAAACCACTCGAAGCAGCTTGGACGAGTTAGCCAAGTGAGCTACCAGCAAAGCTAGTGCGAGACCATATAGCCCCAGCAATGAACTGACATCGACCCTGGCTACCGCCTGATTGCCAAGGTCAAACTCCACTCCCAGCAGCACCCAGCTAAGACCAAGAGCAAATAGGGCTACTGCCCAAAGTGAAATGCTTACCTTTGGATTGGGGGCCAAAAGCGCCATCAAAGCCAGGCCAAGGACCGGGATGGTAATAATAAGCCCAAGCGCTAAAGAATCCAGACCAAAGCCAAAAAACGCCAGGGTCCAATTCTGCGCAAGAGATCCCGTCACGGTCACTCCTGGATCCAGCAATAAAGTGAACCAATTGGCACTGCCTATTCTTTCCAGCACAATTGGTGCAAACCATACCAAGGTCAAAACCGAAGTCATAAACAATGCACCCAGTCTTGCTGGTCGAGTAATTCCTAGCACCAGCAAACCGGTCAACAAAACAACTCCCAGGACCGGGGAGCTAGCTGAGATCACCGCTAGCAGGATTGCCGCAATTCCGGTGTGGCTGCGACCGAATTGGCTTGGATCGGAATTCCCAACTTGGGCAATACGCGCAAATGAATAAAGTAGCCAAGGTAAAAACGTAATAGCCACTACTTGGGCAAATCTAGTTTCTTGCAGTGAGTTAGTAAGAGCTGGCCACAGTGCGAAGCTGGCTGCAGCCAGCATTCGAACTACGGTTTTGGATGTCACTAATCCGGAGAGTTTGAAAACACCAAGGAAAGCAATCGGCGTTGCAAAAAACAGCAGCAGCACGATTGCAAGGTTGGGTTGGAAGAAAACTGGAGCACTCAATAGCGCAAGTGCCCAAACAAAAGGATCACTCGCCCCAGAGAAACTAAGACCGATGATGTGAGAAGTAGATCCTGCTTGGGAAAAAATCTCTAGCCAGTTTGATGAAAGCGGAATTACTCCTGCTCCAGTTGCAGCTACGTTAGTTGGCAACCAGGCCAGGTTCAAAACAACCAAAACTAGCGACCACCAAATTGCCCCTGAAGAAATGATTCCAGCGCTGGCTGACAGTTGAACCTGGTCGCCATCTCCCCTGGCGTGAGCCGAAAGCAGTTGAGAAGACACCTCTTGGTCGCGAGCGCGTTGCCTCTCTTGCTTTACTTCCTGCTTAGTTGCCCGCAGCGCAGAAAGAGTAGAGAGCTTTCCGCTAGTGGTTCTTCTAATCTTTGCCCTTGAAGAAGCTATAGAGAAGATTCCAAAAAATGCACCTATAGCACTTGCGAGCTCTGCTGAAACATCTTGGGATCTTTGCCTAAACAACAAAATCGCAGAGTTCGCTATCGCTATCGGTAATATCAGCAACCAGCCAAACAGGAAAGCTAAGGGGTTGGCGTAACTAAGCAACAGGTGAATCTCTGCCCTTCTAACTGCCGTAGCTGGCGAGCCTTTCAACCAGGATCTCGG
>CAXNHQ010000031.1:0-8957 GCA_964202285.1 Rhodoluna sp.
CTGGAAAAGTTCCCATATCTTTGTGCACGCTGAAAAATCCTGAAACTTCGTCCATGACGTCATCGAAGTGCCTGGACTTGTAACCGTTTTTTGTGGTGATGCCGTTACCGTGCATCGGATCGGTCACCCATAACGGAGTAGCGTCTGTGGTTGCAACTGCTTCAATCAAGCTTGGCAACTTGTCTCTAATCTGAGAAGCTCCCATGCGAGTGATGAAGGTGAGTCTTCCTGGCTCACGATTCGGGTCAAGTTTCTCAATCAGCTCCAAAACATCCTGCTTGCTAGTTGCCGGACCCAGCTTTACTCCGATTGGGTTTCTAAGTCTTGACATGAAATCGATGTGTGCACCGTCAATCTGCCTAGTTCTTTCTCCCACCCATAGGAAGTGACCGCTGGTGCCGTAAGGGTTCCCAGTTCGAGAGTCAATTCGGGTTAGTGGTCTTTCGTAGTCAAACAGCAATGCCTCATGGGATACATAAAACTCGGTGCTCTTGAGCGCTTCAAAGTCTGCACCGCAGGCATCCATAAACCTGATGGCTCTATCGATTTCGCCGGCTAGTTGCTCGTAACGAGAGTTTGCTGGGTTATCGGTGAAGCCTTTGTTCCACTCGTGAACTGATCTAAGGTCGGCAAATCCTCCGGTTGTAAAGGCACGAATTAGGTTCAGTGTCGAAGCAGAGGTGTGGTACGCGCGAACCATGCGGCTTGGATCGGTAGCTCTGGACTCTTGCGTGAAGTCATAGCCATTCACGGCATCGCCTCGGTAGGCAGGCAGGGTAATGTCACCGCGAGTTTCCGTGTCAGAAGATCTTGGCTTAGCAAACTGGCCGGACATGCGTCCCATTTTTACAACTGGTAACGAAGCGCCATACATCAACACAACAGCCATCTGCAAAATTGTTTTGACTCGGTTTCGGATTCTGTCAGCGGTTGCATCGGCGAAAGTCTCGGCGCAGTCTCCACCTTGCAACAGGAAGGCTTTTCCAGATGCAGCAGCAGCGAGTCTGGACCTAAGAGTGTCTACTTCACCGGCAAATACCAACGGTGGCAAAATTGCAAGCTCTTGACGAGCAGTATCGAGCTTTGCTTGGTCGGTCCAGGTTGGTTGTTGCGCGGCAGTTAGATTCTTGTAGTTGTCTAGACCGGCAAGAACCTTTGGGTCGGCTTGTATATTTGGCTCTATCAAATTTTCCTACCTAGCGAGCGCTGCTCGCTTTTCCTTAACTGTAGAGGCGTATTGGTCCACATATTCTTGGCCGCTGATTTTCATGAGCTCATACATGATTTCATCGGCCACGGCTCGCAAAACTATACGATCTCCCTCCATGCCATCAAATCTCGAAAAATCTAGTGGCTCCCCATAAACAATGCCCACCCTGCGAACCCTAGGAAATCGGGACCCAATCGGTTGAACTTTTTCGGTGTCAATCATGGCAACTGGAATAACTGGAACCTTGGCCTCCAGCGCCATCCTGGCAATTCCAGTTCTGCCCCTGTATAGCTTGCCATCGGGTGATCTGGTTCCTTCCGGGTAGATGCCAAGAAGCTGCCCCTGCTCTAAAACGCCAAGGCCGGTGTTCAGTGCTGCCTCAGAAGCTTTACCGCCTGAGCGGTCAATCGGTAACTGGCCAGTGGCCTTGAAAAATGTCTTCACTAGAAAGCCCTTTAGACCCTTACCGGTGAAGTACTCGCTTTTTGCCAGAAACACCACAGGTCTAGGGCACTGCAACGGAAGAAATATAGAGTCAGAAAAAGACAGGTGATTGCTAGCCAAGATTGCAGCTCCAGAAGTTGGTACGTTCTCCACTCCGCGAACCCATGGCCTAAAGATGAAGCGCAGCAAAGGACCAAGGACGAACGTCTTGAGTATGAAATACGCCATCGCTACCTCTCTAGCTAGAGCAAGACTAAAGTTTATCGGTTATGACCCTGCAAAGCTCTGGCGAGCTAAATCAGCAGCGCCAATAAGACCTGCCTGGTTCAAGAAGGTGGCCCCGACAATCTCTAGCTCTGGTCGAAAACCCTTAGCAGGCATGGAATTACTGGAAGCTGATCGAATTGGAGCCAGAAGTCTCTCCCCCAATACGCTTACTCCCCCTCCGATAACAACCAGTTCGGGGTCAAGAATTGGAACATAAATTGTTCCAATGGCGGTTCCTAGATGGTGAGCGAGGTCCGCAATAAGTGAGTTGGCGCCTAGATCATCTTCGAGAATGGCTTGATAAACCTGTTCCCCGGTCAATTCCCCAGTTACTTCCGCTAGCTGCTTTAGCCTTGAACCTTTGGTGTCGCTTGAGCTGGCTAGGGCGCGAGCTGATTTTAGAAGTGCCGTTCCCGCGCAGTATGCTTCAACGCAGCCTTTTTGGCCACAGCCACAGCTCTGGCCTCCAGGAATAAGAGTCACGTGCCCTAACTCGCCGCCGATGCCAAAGCCGCCTTTTAGAAGAACCCCATCGGAGATGATTGCCCCGCCTAACCCGGTTCCAATGGTGATCATGATCATGCTCGTAGATTTTGCTCCAGCACCAAAACGAAACTCGGCCCATCCGGCGGCATTAGCGTCGTTTTCGAGCATTACAGGTTGACCGAGTTTGGTCTCCAAGCGCTTCTTAAGCGGTTCATTTCGCCAAGCGGAAATGTTTGGCGAGTGATACATGATCTCCCGATCTTTGCTCATGAAGCCAGCGGCGGCAATACCAACCCCAGCAACTTGCTGGCCCGTAGTCAGCTCGGCAACTAACGAGGCAATGGTGTCAATCATTTGTTCGGCATCGTCGATGGGGCTTGAGACCTTGAGTTCATTATGAATTTGCCCTTGCTCATCAACCAGAGCACCGGCGATTTTGGTGCCGCCAATGTCTATACCTACCGCATGCATCCATTTGCCTATCCGAGCCCGCCAAAAGGGCCAAATATGCAGTTTACCCTTGTCGTTGTCAATCTGTCCTTGCCCGTTTCTGGCAAAATCCTAGGATTCTGAGCTATAGTAAGGAAAAATCATAAGCATTGGAGCCTAATGAGATCTTACGAACTTCCCTCCCTGATTCAATCCAATAAAGAAGAGAACATAACCGACCTTCTGGTCCAAAGAGTGAAGAAGACACCGAACATTGCCTTATTTGCTAGGGAGAATACTCCGGGGGTTTGGACCGAGGTATCTGCGCAGGTATTTTTGAGTGAGGTTCAGGCTCTAGCAAAGGGGTTCATCAAATCGGGCATCAAGCCAGGCGATGCAGTTGCCATCATGAGTCGCACAAGATACGAGTGGGCTCAGGTGGACTTTGCACTATGGTTTGCTGGTGCAGTCTCGGTGCCAATCTATGAAACCAGCGCACCGGCACAAATTGAATGGGTTCTCTCAGACTCTGGTGCGGTTGCGCTCATAGTCGAAACCGAAGAGCATCAGGCGCGATTTGATTCAATAGCTAAAGGTGCTCATTCTGTAAAGCATTCCTGGCGCATAGACGACGATTCGCTGACAAAACTGGCTGCTTCAGGTAGCGATGTTTCAGATCAGGAGCTTGAAAATGCTCGAACTTCAAGGAACCTTGATTCTCTAGCAACCATCATTTACACATCTGGAACTACCGGCAAGCCAAAAGGCTGTGAGCTAACCCACCGAGGTTTTGTAGATCTTTCGAAAAATTCGATGCTTGAGCTTCCAGAGGTAGTAAAAGAAGGTAACGCTACTGTCCTGTTTCTGCCGCTAGCTCACGTCTATGCCAGGTTCATTTCCATTTTGTGTGTTCACGCTGGCATTAAAGTTGGGCACCAACCAGATACCACCACAGTTGCTGCCGCGATGCAGTCGTTCCATCCTGACTTTTTGCTAGCTGTTCCTCGGGTTTTTGAGAAAGTGTATAACTCAGCTGAACAAAAGGCAGAAGCTGGCGGCAAGGGAAAGATTTTCCGCAAGGCCGTGCAGGTTGCGGTGGATTACTCGAGAGCACTGGATTCCAAGAAGGGCCCTTCGCTATCGCTAAAAATTCAACACAAGCTCTTTGATGCTCTGGTTTACAAGAAGCTTCGAGCAGCTATGGGTGGGCAGGTCACGTTTGCAGTGTCTGGTGGTGCCCCACTTGGAGAACGTCTAGGACACTTCTTCCGTTCCATTGGACTGGTAGTTCTAGAAGGTTATGGCTTAACCGAAACAAGCGCACCCGCGATGATTGGAAGACCTTCCGATGCCAAGATTGGCAAAGTGGGAAGGGTGTTGCCAGGTTGTGGGGTCAAGATTGCCGATGACGGAGAAATCCTGCTCAAGGGATCTAATGTGCTGCGCGGTTATTGGAAGAATCCGGAAGCCACAAAGGCAACCATGGATGGCGAGTGGTTCAAAACCGGCGACATCGGTGAGCTAGACGATGAAGGGTTCATCTCAATTACTGGCCGCAAGAAAGAACTAATCGTTACAGCAGGTGGCAAAAACGTTGCTCCAACAGCCCTTGAAGATCCACTTCGTGCTAGCCCAATCATTGGTCAAGCCGTTGTCATCGGGGACCAAAGAAACTTTGTTGCAGCGCTACTATCGCTGGATCCTGAGATGATGCCAGTTTGGCTTGCAAATAACGGTCAAAAAGCTGACCTGACGCTAGCGCAAGCCGCAAAGAATCCTCGCGTGCTACAAGAGCTGCAAAAAGCAGTAGATGAGGTTAACTCGAAAGTTTCGAACGCCGAAGCTATCAAGAAATTTGCTGTTATTGAAAGTGAACTTTCTGAGAAGTCCGGCCACTTGACTCCCTCACTCAAGATTAAGCGCGAGGTAGTTGCCAGAGACTTTGCGCCTTTGATTGATGAGATATACGGTGGAGCTCCAACTACCTCGGATGCGATTCAGACACAAAGCTAGTTCTTCATAAACCAGCCAGTTTCGCGCAGCGCGGCCATGGCTGTTTTTCGAGCTGCAGCGTCTAGTCGGTCTAGGTAAACAAGTCCATCAAGATGATCTATCTCATGCTGTAATACCTGAGCGAGCAATCCGGTAGCTTCAATTTCCACCGGCTGGCCCTCAATGTTGATTCCAGAGACTTTTACCTCAGGAAACCTTGGGGTCTTTGCCCAGATCTCTGGAAGTGATAGACAACCCTCTTCGAGTTCTATGAGATCACCCGATGTTTCCATAATCGATGGATTTATCAGGTGCCCTACATCACCGTCGACTTTGTAACTAAAGGCTCGAAGGTTCACACCGATTTGAGGCGCTGCAACCCCGGCTCTTCCAGGAAGCTGCGTTGCCTGCTCTAAGTCTCTAATCAACTTCCTAGTTGATTCGGTTATTTTCCCTATTGGATCTGATGCAGTTTTTAGGACAGGATCTCCCAGTAACCGGATCTGCCTAGCCTCCATGAGTTACAGCGGATTGATTATTGAGCCAACAACTTCAGAAGCGAGTTCTCTAGCCGCATCGCGGGTTTGCTTGTTGAGTTCATTGAACTTGATTACCGAACCTGCAGCCAACGCAGCGTCATAGGGAATGCGAATAACTGAACGGACTCTGGTTCTAAAGTGCTGTTCGATTTCATCGAGCTTAACCAACAGTGTGGCCTGAGTTGCGGTGTTCAGGGCAACTACTGAGTTTCTAACCAGTTCACCAAAGCCGTTAGCTTCCAGCCATGTAAGAGTTTCGGAAGCCAATCGAGCTTCATCGACCGATCCTCCAGAAACAATTACAACGGTATTGGCACGTTGTAGGGTCGGCCTCATTACGGAGTGCACAATTCCGGTTCCGCAGTCAGTAATCACCACCGAGTAGTAACGTGCAGCCATGTCAGCTACCACGTTGTAATCGCCCTCATTGAAGGCCTCGGAAAGCATGGGGTCAGAATCGGATGCTAAAACATCGAGTCTGGTTTCGTCTCTTGAGACCATGTTGGAAAACTCGGCAAAGCCGTCAATGGATGCTGCCCTATTGACCACATCTCGAACCGTAAACCTCGTTGACTTACTAACTCTTTCAGCAAGGGTTCCGCGGTCGGGGTTTGCATCAATTGCAATTACTCGGTCTTCTCTAACTTGAGCCAAAGCCATTCCAAGAAGTGTGCTGACGGTCGTCTTACCAACACCACCTTTTCGGGTTAGTACCGGGATGAACTTGGTTCCACCATCGAGAGCGGCGCCAATTCTGGCATCTAGTGCTTTGCGAGCCTTAACCTTTGGAGAGTCGCCTGGATTAATTAACTTAAGGCTGGCGAAAAACACCAATCTACGCCAACCGGTTTCAGGAGCTGCGCGGAACTTGGCGGAGGCGTCAATTAGTCGATCTGCTGTGAGCATGGCAGCAGGCTCTGGTTCATCGAACACTTCCCCGCGCAAGCTATCTCGCCTGGAATAACGACCCTTTGATTCATCCGGTGCGATATTCTCAACCGTGGTTAGCTCGACTGAGCTGGTCTCAACAACTACTTCGACTGTGGAAGTTGCTGGAGAAATATCAACTTCGGTTGATGAAATTTCAATTGCTGACTTCTTCTCGGTTCCAAAATCAGCTGGATCGACTCCAGGTGAGCTCTCGCCAAGACCAGCGCCGTCTGGAGTTAATCCGGACTTGTTCTTTTTAGACAAAAAATCTCCTCAGTGCCTGCTTCAAGAAATCAACTATGCAATTCTAAAGCAGATGGCCCAGGTGCGCTAACTAGCCCTGAATTTCTAGGATTAGATCGCCGGCTTCTACTGACTGAGTACCGGAAATGGCTAGCCGCTTGACGGTGCCGGCGATGCTAGCTGTGATAGTAGCTTCCATTTTCATAGCCTCGATGCTGGCAAGGGGCTGTCCGAGTTCAACTTTTGCGCCAATCACTGTTTTTAGGGTGACAACCCCCTGAAATGGTGCAGCAACGTGGCCGAGATTTGTGCTGTCTGCCTTTTCTGCAGAGATAACTTCACTAACAATCTTTCGGTCTCTCACGTTTATTGGCCTCAACTGCCCGTTTAGAGTTGCCATCACGGTTCTGAAGCCCTTGGCGTCTGGTGTTCCAATTGCTTCTAAGCCAATGAATAAAGTAAGGCCCTTGGCAAGCTCAATAACGTGCTCTTTGCCTTGCTCTAAGCCATAGAAAAAGTCAATTGATTCAACTTGGTCAAGTGATCCATAGTTTTCACGCATCTTCTTGAACTCCCTGAAGGGTTCTGGGAATAACAAGCGGTTCAAAGTGGCCCGACGATCTTGCTTGCTTCCTGCAAGAAAAGCCAGGTCCTCAGTGGAAACTTCAGTTAGCGACAAATCAACAGTTTTCCCTTTTAGAACTTTGCTTCTAAATGGTTCTGGCCAACCGCCAGGTAAGTCACCCAAGGCACCGGCCATGAAGCTAATGACGGAATCTGGAACATC
Organism: Rhodoluna sp.; assembly: GCA_964202285.1. Lineage (GTDB taxonomy): Bacteria > Actinomycetota > Actinomycetes > Actinomycetales > Microbacteriaceae > Rhodoluna. The sequence continues at coordinate 7,328 of CAXNHQ010000031.1, forward strand.
GTAGTTTTGAGGATTGGTTGCAAAGTCCTCAGGATCAGCTCCCACGGCAACTAAGTGCAAAGCTAAATCCCCTACCACCTTCGAAGAAGGTGTGACTTTTGGCGGTCTACCAAGAATCTTGTTGGCAGCCGCGTACATATCCTCAACCTTTTCAAATTGGTCTCCCAAGCCCAAAGCCATTGCCTGCTGTCTCAGGTTCGAGAGCTGACCTCCAGGAATCTCGTGATCGTAGATGCGACCGGTCGGCGCCGGAAGGCCAGATTCAAACGGAGCGTAGATTTTTCTAACTGCTTCAAAGTATGGCTCTAATGCAGTTACCGAGCTAAGTGGGATTTGACATTCTCTGTCGGTGTCAGCCAGCGCTGCAATCAGCGATGATGCCGAAGGTTGTGAGGTGGTTCCCGCCATTGGAGCACTTGCAACATCCACTGCATCAACGCCCGCTTCAACTGCAGCAAGCAAAGTGGCGAGCTGGCCACCGGCGGTGTCGTGGGTGTGCAGGTGAACTGGAAGATCAAATCTCTCGCGAAGCGCCGTTACTAGTTTTCTTGCTGCCTCTGGACGCAGAAGTCCTGCCATGTCCTTGATCGCAAGTATGTGAGCCCCGGCCGCCACAATTTTTCCAGCTAGCTCCAAGTAGTAATCGAGAGTGTAGAGCTCTTCCTTGGGGTCCAAAAGATTACCGGTATAGCAAATTCCGACTTCAGCAACTGCTGTCTTGGTTCTAAGCACCGCGTCAATTGCGGGTTTCATTTGTTCAACATCATTTAGTGCGTCAAAGATGCGGAAGATATCCACGCCTGATTCAGCAGCTTCTTTGACAAAAGCATCCGTTACGGATTCAGGATATGGTGTGTAGCCGACTGTGTTTCTTCCACGTAGCAGCATCTGGATGCAAATATTTGGAATGGCCTGTCTTAGAGCATCCAAACGCTCCCATGGGTCTTCAGCTAGGAACCTAAGTGCGACGTCGTAGGTTGCACCTCCCCAGGCTTCAACAGAGAGAAGCTGCGGAGTTAGTCTGGCAAGGTGGGGAGCAACTTTCACTAAGTCTCTGGTTCGCACTCTGGTAGCAAGAAGCGACTGGTGGGCATCTCTAAACGTTGTGTCTGTTATTGCAACGTGTTTTTGCTTTCGCAACTCACTGGCAAATGCTTCTGGGCCTAACTTCATCAGGCGCTGCCTTGACCCATCCGGGGCTGGCAACCCTAGGTCAACGGTTGGCAGTTTGATAGTTGGGTCGAGATAATTTAGGCGGGGACCATTTGGCTGATTAACGGTTGTCTCGGCAAGCCACTGAAGTAATTTGGTGCCACGGTCTTTCGAGGGGCGAGTGCGCATGAGCTCTGGGCGCTCATCAATAAATGCTGTGCTTAGGCTTCCTGAAACAAAAGTTGCATCTTCCAAAACCCCTTGAAGGAAGGAAATATTGGTTGCTACCCCGCGGATTCTAAATTCTGCAAGACCTCGACTTGCTCTTGCAACGGCTGCCTTGAAGCTGGAGCCGCGCGCGACCAATTTAACTAAAAGTGAGTCAAAGTGAGGCGACACTTCAGATCCGGCAGTAACTGTTCCGCCATCGAGTCTTATCCCCGCGCCTCCTGGTGAGCGATAGGTAGTTATCTTGCCG
>CAXNHQ010000032.1:0-8713 GCA_964202285.1 Rhodoluna sp.
TCGGAACCACCATTGGGTCGTCGTGATTCAAAACTACAACTGAGCCCTCACCGAGTTCCTGAGCCAGTTCTGCCTTGATCTTTGTCGTATTCTCGAGACCTCCAAAAACGCCGGCATGAGCCATGCCCACCTTAAGAATGACCGCCACATCTGGCCGAGCCATCTTGGCAAGATAAGTGATACTTCCAATGCCCTCCGCCCCCATTTCGACAACTAGAAATTCAGTTTGATGATCTGCTCGTAAAATCGAAATTGGAGCGCCGACTTTATTGTTAAAGGAATCTATGGGCGCTATGGTATTTCCAACTCCAGAGAGAATCTCACGCAACATGTTTTTGGTCGTGGTTTTGCCGTTGGATCCGGTAATGCCAACAACCTTCAAGCTCCCCTGCGACTTGAGCTTGTCTATTAGCCACGAAGCAAGTTCTCCAAGCGCATCTACCGTGTCAACAACAACAACCTGGGTGATTTGGACGTCAACGATTTTCTCTACAACAGCAATAACAGCTCCACGTGCCTTCGCATCCTCAATATAGTTATGTCCATCTTCGTTCTCACCTCTCTTAGCAAAAAACAGACCTCCTGGAGTGATGAGGCGAGAATCGGTTTCTACGCTGGCTGTAACCTCAATACCGAAGTCATTTTCGACTCGAGCAGATAAAATCCTGCCAAGTTCTAGCGCTGAAAGATTAATCACTTAATCCCCTCCTGGTACAAAGCTGGGTCAACATTTTTTACCACTGAGTGGGTAAATCTAAGGAGGTTCCGCTTGATGGCTGGACTCGATTGGCAAGAAGTACGTTGGAAAGAATCTTTTGGTAACTTGCCGCGGCTGCCATCGAGTTTGTCCAAACTCTCTTGGGTTTGTAAATAACTACACCCATCGCATACTGCGGATTGTCTACCGGCGCCATTCCGAAAAATGAAGCAGCGTAATAATCGCCGTAGCCGGAGCCTTCCTTGATTTCGGCAGTTCCCGTTTTTCCTGCTGATCTGTAACCCCGAACGGCAGTGGCCTTTCCAATTCCTCCTTGTTCGACCACTTTTTCTAGCATGTGCATGACATCATTTGCTGTGGCCGCTGAAACAACTTGGGTAGTTGTGGGTGTAGCAATCGGTTCTAGATTTCCCGCATCATCTTGACAACCGGCGACCAAGCTAGGGCTAATTCGCACTCCCTCGTTTGCGAGAGTTTGATATGCAGAAGTCAACTGGACCGGCGAAACAGATAGCGCCTGACCAAACATGGTTGTAAAGTTTGTCACGCCGTCCCATTCCTGGTACGGATTAAGCACTCCCATGGTTTCACCTTCAAAACCAACACCAGTAGGGGTCCCGAAACCAAATGCCTCCATGTATGCGTGTCTGGTTTCTTTAGGAATGCTCTCAGCAATCTTTATTGTTCCAACATTCGACGAGAATCGAAGAACTCCAGTGAGTGTCCAACGTGTCGGGGGGTGTGTCGAGCTGTCATTGATTACACGGTCAAAAACCTTCAGCGAAGATGGGGCAGTTACTTGCGTGTTAACTGTCGCGTAACCAGTATCAATCGCCGTGGCTGCGGTAATTGCCTTCATTGTGGAGCCCGGTTCGTAGGCAAACTGAAATACTCGAGCGCCTCTTTCCTGCTCGGGTGATTTGCCGGGATCGTTTGGGTCTACGCTGGGTGCCTCAGCGGCCAGAACTATACGACCGGTTTTTACTTCAATGACCACCGCGGCGGCCCAGTCCGCACTTAGTCTGGCTACTTCGCTGGCCAAGACCTGTTGGGCTTGATACTGCAATCCCGAATCAATCGTTAAAACCACATCTCGACCATGCTGAACCTCTTGCGTGACGATAGCAGTGGAGGGAATTCTGACACCATCAACGCCTTTCTCAAAACTCTCTTTGCCATCCACCCCAGCTAGGCAAGAGTTGTATTGACGCTCGATGCCAGCGAGTGCTTGACCGTCAATGTCAACAAAGCCAATGAGGTTTCCCGCAACTGCACCATTTGGATACAGACGATTCTGATGAGCGTCAGAGAAGATCCACGGGATTTCCATGTCCATAATTCGTCGATGAGTGTCGGCGTCCACTCGCTTTTTCAAGTTCACATAATTAGTGGCGCCGGTCAATTTAGGCATCAAAACCGTGACGTCTTCTTGCAGAATCCCAGCAAGATCAAGGGCTATAGATTCCACGCTAATTAGTTGCGAAACCCCTGCTATAACTCTCTCAACAGGCTTCACGTTGACCGGAGCCACGTTAATGTCATAGCGAAACACGGAAGTTGCAAGCACGTTACCGTTTGTATCGAGAATGTCTCCTCTCATTGCTTCGACCGTTCTCGAAACAGCGCGGTTATCGTAAGACAGTGCGCTGATAGCTTCAGCGCGAACAATCTGAAAATCAATTAGCCGAATCAAAAAAACAAGTATGAGGATCGTCGAGACTGTCAACAAGAGCCTTAGTCTTCTTGAAACTCCAGCTGTCCCCGACTGACTCATGATTCGAAAACCTTTCAGGGTCTACCTAGTTGGCGAGACTGGAATAATACTCGGGATGTTTGAGGATTCCGAGGGAATCTGTGTTGGTTCTGACGAGCTAGCTGGTACGGTCTCCTGATTAATTTGCGTTGACTCAACAATCATCACCGAGTTTGCTACCAAATTCGAGGATTGAACGCTTGTGCCGGCAGCGGGTCTGGGTTGACCCAAAATAGCCTGATCGTTCAATCGGAGAAATACTGGGTTGGTGTTGACAACCATACCCAGTCGACTCGCAGTGGTGTAAAGATTCTGGTTTGAGGACAGCGACAAGACCTGCTCGGCAAGAATCTGAGAAGTAGTATCTAGCTCGCGCTTTTCTCTCTTGAGATCTGCAAGCTCATAAACCGACTGTGATGTTGCAATAGTAAGTAGCAAGTGAAGAAGCGATATCCCCACGAATCCCAACACCAAAATCATAACTACCGGGGAACTCGCTTTTGTTCTTCTCATTACCGGCATCATGCGACTTTCCTAACTTTCTCGGCAACTCGCAGTCGAACCGATGCGGATCTGGGATTAGCGCTGATATCCTGGTCAGTGGCCTTTTCAGCGCCTTTGACCACTAGTTTGAGGACCGGAGCGTGCTCTGGAAGCTCGAACGGTAGATCAAGCGGGGCTGAAGAGGTTGAAGCCTTTACGATCGCCTGCTTGACTATTCGATCCTCGAGGGAGTGGTAGGCCAGAACCAACAACCTGCCCCCAATTTTGAGAGCTGAAATTGCTTTCGGAATCGCAAGCTCTAGAATTTCCAGCTCCTGGTTTACCGCTATCCGCAAGGCTTGAAAAACTCTCTTCGCGGGGTGCCCAGATGACTTGCCTGGAATAAATGGGACGACCGCGCTAATCAAAGCGGCCAGCTGTTTGCTGGAAACTATTGGAGACTTAGCTCTTGTCGCCACAATCTCCGAAGCAATTTTCTTGGCGAATCTTTCTTCCCCGTATTCTTTGAAGATTCGAGCTAGTTCATCTTCTGAGGAGCTTTCAAGTAGCTCGGTTGCAGTTTGTCCAGTTGTGGCATCCATTCGCATATCCAGCGGTGCGTCGAAACTGTAGGCGAAACCTCGGTCTTGGCTATCGATTTGCATCGAGCTCACACCAAGGTCCATCAGAACTGCCGACGCTTCCGCGAAACCAAATTCACGGAGTGCTTCTGGAATCTGCTCATAGGTTCCGTAAAAGTACTTCACCCTTGAGCCAAACTCACCAAGACGTTTGGCTGCTAACTCGAGCGCGATTGGGTCACGGTCAATTCCAACGACAGTTAGATTTTCAAAACGATTAAGAAATGCCTTGGCGTGTCCGCCAAGGCCAAGAGTGCAGTCGACCAGCACCGCTTGCGAATCTGCAAGTGCTGGGGCTAGCAGCTCAAGCGTGCGCTCTAGCATTACTGGCTCGTGAAGTGATTCAAGGTTCGCTGTTGTCATAAGTAGATTGGCCACTTATTCACCTGATCCGGTTTTGATATCGGGGAAGAAAATCAAAACCAGACCAGGTGACTAAGGTCAAAACAGGCCAGGAATCACCTCCTCAGAGATTTCCGAGAAGCCGTTTTCTTGGTTTGCTAAATACTGGTTCCAGGCTGTGGCGTCCCAAATTTCGGCACGCGAGCCCACTCCGATTACTACAAGTTCCTTACCTAGACCGGCGTAACTTCGAAGCGTCGGTGGAATTGTGACGCGACCTTGCTTGTCAGGAATCTCATCCGAGGCACCCGAGAGGAAAATCCTCAAGTAGTCACGCGCTTGCTTGCTAGTTATTGGCGCCTGGCGAATGGTTTCATTCACGGCTTCAAACTCTTTGGAAGAAAACACATACAGACAGCGGTCCTGGCCACGAGTTAGAACCAAACCAGCTGAGAGCTCGTCTCGGAACTTGGCCGGAAGAATAACGCGGCCTTTTTCGTCCAGCTTTGGGGCATGGGTGCCTAACAGCATTGAATTCCCCTTCCCCGTGAAATCATCTGCTTTTTTAGCTTTCCTCCACATTACACCACTTTCACCCACTTTGTGGTCAAAATAGGCAAATTTCTTCAAATTTGGCGTGTTTTTGGGAAACAAAAAAAGACCCCCAAAATGAGGGTCTTTTGCCTGCTAGTTCGGGGGTTTAGTCGCCCTGGCGCTTGTCCCAGCGATCTTCAAAGAAGTTCCTGCCTGGCTTTGGCGAGCCTGGCGCTGCCTTGGCGAAACCGGCAGAGATGTTCGGTAGTTGAAGGTTTGAGGTGGCGATCACTAAACCGGCGAGCATAATCAAGAACCCGGCAACGCCAATAAGGGCAATCTGAGCCAAAACAGCTGTGAGCAAAACAACCACGCCAATAACCGCCACCAGGGCTCCCCCGATTAGCCGGCCCGCTGGATTACCCAACCTTTTTGCCTTGGAGTCTAGGCCGCTGTCGCCGTCTAGAAGTCCGCGCTCTAGCTCCTCAAGCAGCTTTTGTTCACGCTCTGATAGTGCCATGCTCACCTCCGGATCTTTCGAAATCCATTACTGCTAAGTCTAATCTACGCCAGCTAGTTAGGCTATTGCTGTGGATGAATCCGAGACCCTAGTAAAACTAGTCCAAGAACACTTGGACGATTTCTGCTCCCACCAACTGCATGACTTTCAGGCAATTTCGGACGATTTGGCTCCACTTGTGACCTACACCCAGTCCCTGCTTCAGGGAGGCAAGCGCTTTCGCGCGCTGTTTTGCTACTGGTCCTGGGTGGGGCATCTCGCAACTGTGCCCGTGCAATCAAGTGAGCAAAGAGCCAAATCAGCCGAGGCCATGGTTGGAATTGCTGCGTCACTAGAAATGTTCCAGGGTGCTGCCTTGGTTCACGACGACCTGTTAGATCAGTCAGATCTTCGAAGAGGCCAGCCCGCTGTTCACAAAAGATTTGAAACCCTTCACAGTAATTCTGGATGGGCCGGTTCCACCGAACGATTCGGGGTTGCTGGATCGGTTTTGGTGGGTGATTTAATGCTGGGCTGGAGTAGCGAAATTTTTGGAAACGCACTGCTGAACGCCCCGAGCGCTGAAGTTTCAGCGGCCTGCCGAGATGAATTTAGCCGGATGAGAGTCGAAGTCATGGCTGGGCAGTATCTAGACGTGGTGGAAGAAAATGCTGCAGTAACGCGCAGCGTTGAGGATGCTGTCGGGCGAGCGAACAAAGTCATGCTGTACAAAAGCGCCAAATACTCGATAGAAGCTCCGCTTCTAATTGGAGCCGCCTTTGCAGGCGCTAACCAAGACCAACTGAGGCAACTTTCGGATTTTGGGGTTCCTTTAGGAATGGCGTTTCAGCTACGAGATGACGTGCTTGGTGTTTTTGGAGATAGTGCTATCACCGGAAAGCCTGCTGGTGATGACCTTAGAGAAGGTAAGCGAACAGTTTTGATTGGCTATACCAGACAGTCCTTGTCGAACTCGGTTGGGAAGCTCTTTGATGAGATGCTCTCATCACGAGAGCTAACCGATGAGCAGGTAGCGTTCTTACAGCAAACAATAATTGGCTCTAAAGCGCTTGAAAAAGTCGAAAGAACTATTAGTGAGTTAGCTGATCAGGCTATGTCGGCATTGAATCAAATTGATATCGATTCACAAGCCAAGGCTCAGCTTAAATCCATGGCCCAAAAGGTTATAAACCGTACAGCTTAGATATCCAACATTTGAGCCAGTCGCCTAACCGGCGATTTTTTACCCTCAATTAGCGATTGAACTGGCGTTTGTTGCAAAACCTCTGAAAAGGTAAACAGCCAAGTTACTGACTCCTCGATGCTGTATCCCGAGTCCAGCAGCATGATGATGGTGCCTCTAAGAGGCGCAAGCGGTTCGCCAGAAACAATCAACGCTGCTGGGATCATCAACTTTCCATCAAGGTTCACGGCTACCAGGCTGTAGTCCTCGAGAAGTCGATTCACTTTTCCTTTGGGGATCCCAAGAAGCTCTGCCGCTTGTTCGATGGTCAGCCAGTCTTTTACGAGGTCTAGAGAATCTTTCACACTAATAGATTGCCACACCCTAAGCGCCTGAGCCAATAACTAAATAGTCTGTGTGAGCATAGAAAGGCTTATGGATCTTACGAAATGGACCAAAACGCCACATAATCTGGCACTATTTCTTTCAACCAAATCCCATGCGCAACGAGCCCATTGCATTTTGGTAGGAGGCACTTATGGCTGATCTAGCTGGCCGCCTTATTGCCTCGCGCTATCTGGTCCAGTCCCTGGTCGCATCAGGTGGTATGGCAAGCGTCTACCGGGCCAGAGACAGTGTTTTAGAGCGTGAAGTTGCCCTAAAAATCATTCATCCACACCTTGCAACGGACAAATCATTCGTAGAAAAGTTTCGCCGTGAAGCAAAGATGGCAGCAAAGCTCTCCCACCCAAATCTTGTGAACGTTTTCGATCAAGGAACCGACGGTGAAATCACCTTCTTGGTAATGGAGTTTGTTCCAGGAATTACCCTTAGAGATGCCATGAATGATTTTGGCTTACTAGACGCCTCTAGAACATTAGAAATCATCGAGCCGCTAACCGCCGGTCTTGCAGCAGCGCACTCCGCAGGGATATTGCATCGGGACTTGAAGCCTGAAAACATTTTTCTAGATGACAACGGAAACGTAAAACTCGGCGATTTTGGATTAGCTCGGGCAATCACACAACACACTGAAACTGGGTCGGTAGTTGGAACTGTGGCTTATCTGTCCCCTGAGCTAGTAACGCGCGGCCAGGCCGATGCCAGAAGCGACATCTATTCATTAGGTGTGATGATTTTTGAGATGCTAACTGGAAGGCAACCTTTCGAGGGCGAGCAAGCTGTTCAAATCGCCTATCAACACGCCAATGACCGCATTCCTGCTCCCTCGTCAGTTAAGCCTGGCGTGCCACCGCTTCTAGATGAGATTGTTTTATGGGCGACGGCAAGAAATCCGAAAGACCGACCAGCTAATGCCAGAGAGTTACTCCCAGTAATCAAGCGTGCCCGATCAGATTTAGCGCGGGGTCTGACCACAAACCTGGATGACATCGCTAAAACTGCAAGAGCTAATTGGGATGAAGACTTTGTTGCGCTAGATGGCGCCACCGAAGTCATCGACGAGCAGCTTTTGGGTCAGCTTGAATACCGCTCCGAAATCGCAACTAAGCTCACCAAGGCCAATCGAAGAACTGGCCGGTTATTGGTTCTTTTCACTTTCTTGGCTGTTTTTGCCTCGGCTGGATCTGGTTGGTGGTTTGCCACCGGACCAGGTGGTGCGGCAAGTGTTCCGGAGCTTTCTGGTAGATCTTTGCAAGTGGCAATTGCCGCACTCGAGCCAATTGGGCTAAAGGTTCTTCAGGAAGAAGAACACAGCTTGCTAGTACCGATTGGGTTTGTTACCAGAACTGACCCACCAGCTGGTTCTCAAGTGTCCAAGCAATCTGAAATCACGGTGTTTGTATCTCTTGGGCCCAAGCAAGTACTGGTGCCGGAAGTGCCAGATGCAGATCTTTCCGAGGCACAGGCATTGCTAACGGCTAGTGAGTTAGAGCCGGGGGCTGTAACTTCGTTTTTTAGCACTGTGGCGGCAGGAAAAGTTATAGCGTTTTCACTTCCCAGCGGAACAGAAACGAATCAGGGAACAGTTATTGATATCCAAATCTCTCTGGGTGAGCTGCCTGATGTTCGCAACAACGGAGCTGAGCAAGCCAAGCAAGAACTGCAGGCACTAGGGGTTGTTGTGACAGAGAGCCTAGTGTTCAGTGACGAGGTTTCCAAAGGCTTGGTTGTTGCCATGGTTCCAGAAAGTGATCCCCTCAAAGAAGGCGGCTCAGTGCGGTTGGATGTATCGAAAGGTCCAGAGTTTGCCACCTTGCCCAACATGGTTGGAGAAACAGTAGCAGCCGCGAAGAGGGCTCTTGAAGCGTTGGGTCTGGCTGTGACCGTAGACACCGATCAACTAACTAGCTCTTACGGAGTTGTCAAAGTAGCTAGACAAAGCCCCGCCCCAGGACAAAAAGTGCGCGTGGGTTCTACAGTTACGATTTATACGCGCTAGCGCTTTGAAAGCTTCTCTGAAACTAAAAACGCGAGCTCCAGTGACTGCATGTGATTCAGCCTTGGATCACACAGTGACTCGTAGTGCTGCTCCAAGGTAGCTTCATCAATTTTTTCCGAGACACCTAGGCACTCTGCAACGTCATCACCGGTTAGTTCG
>CAXNHQ010000033.1:0-8682 GCA_964202285.1 Rhodoluna sp.
CTAGCGCTTACCCTGACGATTCAATTTCCCGCCCCCAGCCTTGGCAGCCAGAGAGTTTGGGAGCCGCCGGTCAAAAATCAACAGCTAATCAATACCTACCGGGCTCCTGAGACTCAATACGGGCCTGGACACCGCGGTGTCGATTATGCGGTCAGCTATGGTGAAGGTGTTTTTGCCCCTGCGGATGGCTGGGTTCAGTTTGTTGGCAATGTTGTCAACAGACAAGTTCTAACAATCTCACACGGTGGCAATTTGCTAAGTAGTTACGAACCCCTTTGTAGCTCACTGGTTGTTGGAGAGCAAGTTTTTGTTGGGGACTTAATCGGAGAAGTTTGTGAACCCGAGCCATCCTATGTTTTGCACTGCGAACTACTTCACTGTCTGCATTTTTCAGCACGCAGAAATGGTGAATACCTGTCCCCGCTTTGGTTCACTGGAGAACTATCTGCCTCAAGGTTGCTTCCTTGGGTGGAGCCAGGTTAGGCCCTGGGGTGTGCCTTTAGGTAACCCTGCTTCAGTCGATCTACCGAAACGTGAGTGTATATCTGAGTTGTGGCAAGGGAGGAATGTCCCAGCAGCTCTTGAACGGCCCTGAGGTCCGCACCGCCATCAAGTAAATGCGTAGCGGCACTATGCCTAAGAGCGTGAGGCCCGGCCACGCCGACCGCAGTTTCTGAAAGCAATCCTGCAACCAGCGAGTAGACCTGCCTTACGCCAACTCTTTTGCCACGGGAATTGATCAACAAAGCATTGCCGCTCATCTCGTTTTCAAACTGCGATCTAGCGTTCCTGACCCATGAAGCCAGTGCATCATTTGCCGGATCACTGAAAGGAACCATGCGTTGCTTATTTCCCTTTCCCGTGACTCGAATAATCTTTCTCGAGTAGTCAATGTCCTCTAAATTCAAGCCAACTAATTCACTAACGCGAATACCGCTTCCATAGAGAATTTCAATAATCACAAGATCCTGTATTCCAGTTGGATTATCGGTTGTCGCAAGGGGTTCGAGCTTTTCAAAGATCCCCAACATCGCTTCTCTGGAGAGCACTTTTGGAAGAGTTCTTGATGCTTTTGGAGAACGTAACTTTAGGCCAGGATCAGATTCGAGCTGACCGAGCTTAAACAGCCAAGCCGTGAAAGCCCTGATTGCAGCGCTTTTTCTAGCGAGGGTGGTCTTGGTAAAACCTTTCTCACTTACCCTCCAGAGCCAGTCCCGGATTAGCTCTAGATCAATGTCTTGCACATCTTTTTGTTGTTTAGAATCCATAAAACTAAACAGGTCCGCGACATCAGACCGGTACGCCTTTACCGTGTTACTGGAAAAGCCTCGAGGGTTGGCAAGCTCAGTACTGAACTGATCCAGGAGATATTCAAGTTCGGAAGCCATATTTCAAAGCGTAATGGACGCTTCCGGTGAAGCTGTGATTGCGAATAAGTTGATTAGTTTTCAGCAGCTCCTCGAGAGCAAAACTTGCTTCAGTTTCGGTGAGTCCAGCGACTCTAGCGATTTCTGATTTAGTGGCACTTCTTAGCTCCCGTAAAGCATCAAAGGCTCTCTTAGAAATCTCGGAGCCTTCCAAGTTTTGCTCTGAATTTGATTGCTCACCTACCAAGAGTTTTGTGTCGACTAGTGGTCTGGCTTTCCCCTCAGCAATCAAGTTGTTAGTTCCAGACGAAGTGCCAGACAATATGGATCCTGGCACTGCATACAGTTCGCGATCTAGTTCAAGCGCCATGTTCGCGGTTCTAATCGAACCGGAGCGAAAGTTTGCTTCCACTACTACCGTTACCGGGCTGAGGGCTGCAATCAATCGGTTTCGTTGCAGGAACCGCCAACGAGTTGGTGCGGTTCCTGGTGGTAGCTCACTTATAACTGCTCCGCACTTGGCTATTTGAGCGAAGAGTGCGTAATTGCTTTTTGGATACTTCCGATCGAGCCCCCCTGCCATGACTGCAACGGTGGGCAAAGCGTTTCTTACGCTTTCTGTGTGGGCGTGAGAGTCAATTCCAATCGCACCACCAGATACTGTTGGGCGATGATGCAACGCCAATTCGCGAACAATTCTTTGGGTCACTGTTAGTCCATAATCTGTTGATTGCCTGGATCCAACGATCGAAACGGCCTTTGCCAATCTAGAAAGCTCTTGTTTTTGACCTTGGACAAACAAGAGGCTCGGTGCTCCATCTTGCAGATCATCCATTCCGTTTGGCCAGTCTTCGTCTCCAGAAACGACAATATCCAGACCCATTGCTGTGGCTTGTTGCAATGCGCGAACAACTGCCAGCTTGGAAAGTCGTGGTAGCCAGCGTTGCCTCGAGTCTTCTAGAGTCTGAGACACGTCTCCAAACAATTGCTCTAGTTGACCTCTCGCTCCTTGTTGCTCGACTTCGTTCAGAACGGCACGAGAATCTAGCCCCTCAATTGCGAGGGCAACTAGGTTGGCCCTACCAAGGATCCTGCTTAGCGCTCCGGCCATGCGGTCGCCTGGCTCGGTGATCAGACTCGCGGTCACGGCGGAGGCTAGCTTCAAGGCACGATGCTCATCGAAGCCGTTTGGTTGGAAGCAGTTAGTTAACTCACGAAGTTCGCTGTCACTAAAGAGTCGGTGTGCCATGGAGCAACTCTTGCAATAGCAAGATACCAGGGGTGAAAAATCAAAGAAGCTGTGGAGAACTTATTCTCCGACGGCCAACTCTTTTGGAAGCTCGTAGGCTTTCCCGGATAGCTCTTCGACGTTGACGTCTTTAAAGGTCAGGACTCGAACGGATTGAATAAAACGGTCGGTACGGTAAATGTCCCAAACCCAAACATCGCTCATGTTTAGCTCAAAGTAAAAATCATTTGGAGTGTCCACGCGCTTTAGCTCAACCTCGTTGGCTAGGTAGAAGCGACGTTCGGTTTCAATAACGTACTTGAAGGTGCCAACCACATCGCGATACTCGCGGTAAAGAGCTACTTCGGCTTGTCTGTCGTAGTCTTCGAACTCGTTTTCTTCCATTTGAGAACTAGTCTATTCCAGCGCTAGGCCAGAATCCTAGTCAGCCAAGTAATTCGGTGGATAGCTGACGGTCCATGGCTTCTTAGGGCTGAGATGTGGGCACCGGATGCATAGCCCTTGTGACCTGCCAAACCATATTCTGGATACTCCAGGTCCAACTTTTCCATTAGTGAATCCCTAGAAACCTTAGCCAGGACTGCAGCGGCAGCAACACTCACGCATGAGGTATCTGCCTTAAGTTGAAGATTGACTTCTAAACCAGCGGCGATAGTGCCCAGCCAGTTTTGCGAACCGTCCAGCAAGATTACTGCTCCGTGTTCTGCAATCTCTTTTCGAGAAGTATCACTCAGGAGCTCTTCAAGGGCTCTGCTCGCAGCCATGCGAAGTGCTTCAGAAATACCTGATTGATCGATCTCGGTATTGGATGCATATCCAACGGCGTGCCCAGTTACCCAATCAGAAAGAGGCAAAGCAATCTCTGCTCGAGACTTAGGGGTCATTAACTTGGAGTCTTGAAGCTTTTCCGGCCAAGAGTGCAAACAGGGATCCAATTTATCTATCAAGGACAGGCCCACTGCTACCGGACCAGCTATCGCACCCCTACCAACCTCATCGATTCCAATAACGAAGCGGTTGCCTCGCTCGAAGATTCGAGTTTCAGTCTCAAGGGTTGGGTATGTTTTTGAAGACATCGGGATAATTATCCAGCCAAATCCAATTCTCGAATGGCCAGCTTACGACCATTGCTCTTCCAACAACCCATTCGTTAGACACAAAACCCTTGCTCGGTAAGTCCGAGTGGTATCTGGAGTCTTCGCTATTTCCTCGGTTATCTCCCATTACCCACAAAGATCCAGCAGGGACTGTAACGTCAAACTCCAGACTTGATGGTGCCTGCCCTGAGGAAATATACGGTTCGGTTATCGGTACTTCGTTGATTGTTATCTTGCCGTCAGCATCGCAGCAGACAATACGGTCACCGCCAATTCCAATCACACGCTTCACAAGGTGTTGCTTGCTGTCTGGAGCGGTTATTCCAAAAGCAGAAAGAACCCAATCCGCCGCAGCTACCACAGGATCGGTGGATTCCGCTACAGCCGGACCAAGCCAACCTCCAGGGTCTTTGAATACCACTACGTCGCCGCGCTCAATTGGATAAAGATCTGGAGTTAGCTGATTCACCAAAATTCGATCATCAATCTGCAAGGTTTCAAGCATTGACCCAGAAGGGATAAAAAATGATCTTACGAGAAATGTCTTTATGAGAAGTGAAAGTAAAAGCGCTACAAACAGCACCACAACAAGGTCAATGAAAAATGCTACAAAAACGTTCTTGCGAATTGAGCGAAGTTTCTTGTGACTTGGTTTGCTTGTCTTTCGACGTCGCGCTGGATTACCTAATGACTGCTCGCCACTCACGCTCGGCGTGTCCCCTTTGAGGTCTTAGACGTTCTCGCGCTTTTCGCGAATCTTTGCCTTCTTGCCACGAAGATCGCGGAGGAAGTAAAGCTTGGCACGACGAACAGCACCTCTGGAAACCAATTCAACCTTGTCGATAACTGGAGAGTGGATTGGGAAAGTTCTCTCAACGCCGACTTGGAAGCTTACTTTTCTAACAGTGAAAGTTTCACGGATACCCTCGCCTGAGCGGCGAATAACAATTCCCTGGAAAACCTGAATACGAGATCTGGAACCCTCAATGATGTTTACGTGGACCTTAACGGTGTCACCGACTCGAAAATCTTGAACATCGGTTTTTAGTGAGGCTTTGTCTACAGAATCTAGAATGTGCATTTTGTGTCGCTTCCTGTTTTTAGCACGCAGGTCAAAAACGGTTATGTTTGAGGTTTTTCTTCGCCCTAGCTCCCCTGCGGCAGAGTCCATTTCTGGAGACGACTTGTCCCATATTGCCACAGTTTGTGGCCTGTGGCAATCGGGGTTTAATCCAGTAGATCAGGCCTGGTTTGTCGGGTTCTCTCAAGCGACTGAGCCTTGCGCCACTTTTCTATTTCTGCGTGATTCCCACTTAGAAGCACCTCGGGAACCGACATGCCCTTCCAAACAGCTGGCTTGGTGTACCCGGGATACTCAAGTAATCCATCGCTGTGGGATTCCTCGTCTAAGGACTCAGAATTGCCAATGACTCCTGGAACCAGACGGACAACTGCCTCAATCATGGCAACTGCCGCTACTTCACCACCGTTTAGTACATAGTCTCCAAGGCTTAGCTCTAATACCTTTGCGCGAGTAGATGCGTACTCCACAACCCGCTGATCAATGCCTTCATATCTGCCGCAAGCAAAAACCAAATGCTTGGCATTTGCTAGCTGCCTTGCGGTGTCTTGCTTAAACAAGGCACCTGCAGGGGAAGGGAAAACAACAATGGACTCAGGGCTTAGAACTGAATCAAGCGCCAGACCCCAAGGTTCTGGCTTCATGATCATTCCAGCTCCGCCGCCAAAGGGGGTGTCGTCGACACTTTTATGCTTGTCTTGCGTGAATTGCCTTAGGTCATGGATGTGAATATCCAGCAGGCTCAGTTGCCTAGCTTTACCAACTAGGGAGATATCAAGTACTTGGAAAAATTCGGGAAAGATACTTATTGCATCAATTCTCATCCGTGTCGCCTCCTGCCAAGTTCAGCTCAAACAACCCAGCTGGTGGATCAAGAATTATCTGGCCTTTAGAAATGTCTACAGTAGGCACAATCTGCTTCACAAATGGCACCAGCACCTCGCCTGTAGTTGTCTCAATCGCCAATAGATCTTGGGCTGGTAGGTGATCTACCCTAATCACCTTTCCAACAACGGTGTTTTCAACTAAAGCTTCAAGACCCAGGAGCTGATGGTCGTACCAAGCCTCTGGCTCTTCCGGAAGTTTGTCCAGATCAATTTCAATTAGCAAAATAGCTTTGATAAGCGTTTCGGCTTGGCTACGGTTTTCGATGCCCTCTAGAAACAACACTGGGGATTGGTTGTAAAAGCGAAGCTCCGCAACCTTCACGGTCTTTCCGAACCACTCAGAGGTTTCTGGGACTTGGAGTTCAAGGATTTGACCTGATTGAAAACGCTGATCAGGACTGTCAGTATAAAGTTCAAGCTTGATGGCGCCTTTTAGGCCATGGGCCTTAACGAGCCGACCAACTCGAAGCTTGGTCTTACTAGAAGTCACCATCCACCACATCAACGCGAATTTTCTTGCCGTCGGCAAGTGCGTTGACCAAAGTGCGAAGAGCCTTTGCAGTTCTGCCGTTTCGACCGATTACCCTACCCAGATCATCTGGATGAACGTGAATCTCAAGAAGGTCTCCTCTTGAGGTTGATCGTTCCGTTACAGAAGCGTCGTCGGGATTATCAACGATGCCCTTCACTAGGTGCTCGAGCGCAGCAGCCAACATTTGTTGTTACGCCTCTGGCTTAGCTTCTTCAGCTGGAGCTTCAGCTACAACTTCCTCAGCTGGAGCTTCTGTAACCTCAGCAGCTGGGGCATCTGCGGCAACTTCCTCGGCTGGGGCTTCTACTGCAGCCTCAACAACTGCATCTTCAGCAGGTGCTTCGGTTGCTTCGGTTGCTTCGGTTGCTTCCGCTGCAGGAGCTGCCTCTTCAGCTGGAGCTTTTGCCTTCTTGGCAGCAAGTTCTTCTTTCGGAACTAGGACTGCCTTTTTCTTAGTGTCTTTTTCAAACACTGGCTTAGCTGCCTTCAGCTGAACGGTGTTCTTGGCGTCCTTGTCACCCTTTGACTTTTGGTAGTCACCGGTAAGTTTTAGAAGTACCTCTACCTGCTCGGTTGGTTGTGCACCAACGCCAAGCCAATACTGAGCGCGCTCAGAATCTACTTCAATGAAAGATGGATTCTCGGTCGGAATGTAACGACCAATTTCTTCGATGACTCGACCATCGCGCTTTTTTCTAGAGTCGGCAATGACGATACGGTAATGAGGCGTACGGAGTTTTCCGAGACGCTTTAGGCGGATTTTTACAGCCACAATGCTCCTGTTATTTGAATTGGGGCGAACAATCAACCGTGAGCGTGGGGGC
Organism: Rhodoluna sp.; assembly: GCA_964202285.1. Lineage (GTDB taxonomy): Bacteria > Actinomycetota > Actinomycetes > Actinomycetales > Microbacteriaceae > Rhodoluna. The sequence continues at coordinate 7,038 of CAXNHQ010000033.1, forward strand.
ACACTCGGTAGTCAAGCTCTATGGTTTTGCCTTTTTGGCTCCTGGTTAGAGGGTCAGGTGCCTAGGCAACTGCTCTAGTCTGCCAGAAATGTCCAAAGATAGCTAGTTGCCTATTCCAAAGGCCGAACCAGCACCTGATGCAGGCAAGGAGCCGCCATCACGCTTGGCTTGCTCTTCAGCAGCCCGCTTTGCCGGATTTCCAGATTTGGAGCTAGATTTTTTCTTGTCCTTAGCCTTTTTGCGTGGCACCACTGATCCGATTCCGGCGGGCATACCTGGAACCTGGGGTGTGCCGCCCTTGGCAACGGTCTTCATCATCTTGGCTGCCTGCTCGAATCTGTTCACCAGTGAATTCACGTCTGTGACGCTCATTCCAGAGCCCCTGGCGATTCGAGTCCTCCTTGATCCGTTGAGCACCTTTGGATTGTTTCGTTCCACTGGAGTCATAGACCGAATTATGGCTTCGGTTCGATCGATATCTTTCTCGTCGAGATTGTCTAGTTGTGCTCTCATCTGACCAGCACCTGGCATCATGGCAAGCATAGATTTCAAAGAGCCCATCTTTCGAAGTTGCTGCATTTGGTCCAGAAAATCTTCAAGTGTGAAGCTATCTTTGGCTAACTTCTCGGCCATCTCCAAAGCAGACTGCTCGTCAAATTGCTTTTGGGCCTGCTCGATCAGGGTGAGGATGTCTCCCATATCCAGGATTCGTGAAGCCATTCGATCTGGATAAAACGGCTCGAAAGCATCTAATCCTTCCCCGGTTGAAGAGAAGATGATTGGCTTACCAGTCACAGAGGCAACGGAAAGAGCAGCTCCACCTCGAGCATCACCATCAAGTTTGGTTAGAACTACAGCTGTAATCCCAACGCCATCCTCAAACGCCTTTGCGACATTGACCGCATCTTGACCAAGCATGGCGTCAATAACAAACAGTGTCTCGTCTGGCTTGATAGCATCACGAATCTTTTTGGCCTGCTGCATCATTTCTTGATCAACGCCCAGGCGACCAGCGGTATCAACAATCACAACTGTGTTGCCCTTGGACCTGGCGTAAGCAATCGAATCTTTGGCTACTTTTACCGGATCTCCAACACCTGACCCAACCTCGGGTGAGTAAACCTCAACCGAAACTTTCTCTCCCAGAACTTTTAGCTGGTCGACCGCGTTTGGCCTTTGCAAGTCTGCAGCTACCAGTAACGGGTTCTCCCCTTCGTTTTTTAGCCACCTGGCAAGTTTTCCAGCGAGTGTTGTTTTACCGGATCCCTGTAAACCAGCAAGCATGATCACTGTTGGTGAAACCTTGCCGTATCGAAGCTTTCTCGCCTCTCCGCCCAAAATGCCAATCAGCTCTTCATTGACAATCTGAACAACCTGCTGGGCAGGATTCAGGGAAGCAGAGACCTCATCACCCAAAGCGCGGTCACGAATAGCGCTAATGAAGTTCTTAACTACTTCTAGGGCAACGTCGGCTTCCAAGAGAGCTTTACGAATTTCTCGTAAAGTGCCATCAATATCGGCAGCGCTGAGTCTTCCCTTACCGCGAAGAGCCTTGAAGGTTTCGGCTAGGCGATCTGACAGGTTTCCAAACACTTGTTATCTCACTTCCTATTTCTAGGCTAAGCCACTAGTCCGCTAGCAAACT
>CAXNHQ010000034.1:0-8673 GCA_964202285.1 Rhodoluna sp.
CGGGAGCTCAGGGAAAGAAGCAGGGAGTTAGAATTCGCGTGAATTCTGGGGTTCATGCTCACACCCACGAATACTTGGCTACTGCTCGAGAAGATCAGAAATTTGGAATCGCAATATCTGATGTCCCAGCTTTTGTTGAGAAAATCAGATCTCTATCTAGCTTGAATTTTCTTGGGCTTCATTCCCACATTGGCTCACAAATATTTAGCGTCGATGGATTTATCGAGTCTGTAACTAGATTGCTTCCACTTCACAAGAAACTCCTCGAAAAAGGTCCGGTGCCTGAACTGAACTTAGGTGGTGGTTTTGGCATCAACTACACAGTCGCGGACGAAGCTCCGAGCATCACGGTTTTTGCCGAGAAGATCACGGAAGCTGTTGTAGCCAAGTGCCTAGAGCTTGGTATTGAGGTACCTGTTTTATGCTTTGAGCCAGGCAGGGTTATCTCGGGTCCTGCAGGAGTAACTGTGTACAACGTAGGGACCATCAAAGACGTCTTAGTCACAGTGGAAAACGGCACTGGGAGTAGAAAGTACGTGAGTATCGACGGCGGAATGAGTGACAATGCCAGGCCAAGTCTTTACGGAGCGAACTATTCGGCGATGCTGGCCTCTAGATCTTCTGCAGCTAGACCTGCTATTTCTAGGGTCGTTGGAAAGCACTGCGAAAGTGGCGATGTAGTAGTCCGAGATTGTTATCTTCCTGAAGACATTGGCCCCAGTGATTTATTGGCTGTTGCGGCAACCGGGGCTTACTGCCACTCTCTGGCAAGTAACTACAACTACTTACCAAGGCCCGCGATTGTTGGCGTTCTAAATGGTGAGTCCAAGTTAATCATGCGTGCCGAGACCGAAGCCGATATGTTTGCTAGAGATCCCGGATACCAAATCGAGCAAACAAGGTAGTTTTGTAGTTGGTAAGGAAATCAAATTGAGTGAATATCGCCCCATTCGGGTTGCATTACTTGGCGCTGGATCTGTGGGCGCCGAGGTAGCCAGGCTATTGCTGGAGCAAAGTGCTGAACTCAAATCGCGCGTTGGCGCAGAACTTGAACTAGTGGGCGTTCTGGTGCGGGATACAAACGTTAAGCGCGAAGGATTCCCAAAAAATCTTTTGACCACCGACGCCGAGAGTCTGATACTTGGTGCGGACATCGTTATTGAGGTCATGGGTGGAATTGATCCGGCTAGAGAATACATTTTGATGGCATTGAACTCAGGTGCTGATGTAATTACCGCAAATAAGTTCCTGATTGCCACCCACGGAACTGAGCTGTTTAGTGTCGCCGAACAAGTCGGCGCACAACTATATTTTGAGGCAGCAGTTGCGGCAGCGATACCGATTATTCGACCACTCAAAGAGTCGCTAGCGGGAGATAGAGTTACCCGAATTCTTGGAATCGTAAATGGTTCCACAAACTACATTCTTGATCGAATGGATAAAGACGGTATCTCGTTGTCAGCTGCGATGGAGGAAGCCACCGCTTTGGGTTACCTGGAAGCAGATCCAACTCTAGACATTGACGGCTACGATGCTGCACAAAAAGCTGCAATCTTGGCAACTCTTGCTTTTCACACTGAGGTACCACTCGAGAAAGTGTACCGAGAAGGCATTTCATCAATTTCTGTAGAGCAAATTGCGGCAGCAAAGCGTGATGGCTACGTGATAAAACTTCTTGCTATTTGTGAATTTATTGAAGCCGATAAGTCTGGACCAGAAGGTGTATCGGTTCGGGTGCACCCAGCACTCATTCCAAGAACACATCCACTGGCGGCAGTAAATGGCGCTTACAACGCAGTGTTCGTTGAAGCCGAAGCCGCTGGCTCTTTGATGTTTTATGGGTCAGGAGCTGGTGGAACCCAAACCGCATCCGCCATCCTTGGTGATGTTGTTTCGGCCGCTAAGCGTCACGTGGCCGGTGGTCCTGGCTTGGCAAACTCGAGCCACGCGTCATTTGAGCTTTTGGACATTGCTCGAATTCAAACTCGCTATTCAATTCAGCTTCAAGTTTCCGACCAACCCGGTGTTCTTGCAAAGATTGCTGCCATTTTTTCCAACCATGGAGTGTCTATTGAAGTGGTTGAGCAGTCTGCGCGTCGTGGAGACAAGACCGTGGCAAATCTGGAAATCGGAACCCACCTCGCCAGCGACTCTGCTTTGGCATCGGTAGTGACTGAGTTGCGTAGCAGCGATGCGGTGCAACAAGTTCTATCCGTCATTCGAGTGGAAGGCCTATAAACATGGCCCATCAATGGCGCGGCGTTATCACCGAATATTTTGATCGACTTGATGTTGACTCAAGCACACCAATTATCACGCTCGGGGAGGGTGGCACACCGCTGATCGAATCCCCGGCGTTGGCAAAACTAGTTGGAGCAGATCAGGTTTACCTGAAGTTTGAAGGAATGAACCCGACCGGCTCTTTCAAGGACCGTGGAATGACACTTGCAGTTTCCAAGGCCGTAGGCCACGGTGCAAAAGCTGTTATTTGCGCCTCGACTGGAAACACTTCCGCCTCTGCGGCGGCATACGCGGCGGCTGCTGGAATCAAGTCAGTGGTCCTGGTTCCACAAGGAAAAATCTCTCTTGGAAAACTTAGTCAGGCGGTAGCTCACAAGGCACAAATTCTGCAGGTCCAGGGAAATTTTGATGACTGCCTGACTCTCGCACGCGATCTTTCTGATAGCTATCCAGTGCATTTGGTGAATTCAGTAAACCCGGATCGAATCGAAGGACAAAAGACTGGGGCTTTTGAGGTTTTTGATTACCTAGGACGAGCTCCTGATTACCACGTCCTGCCTGTTGGAAATGCCGGAAACTATTCGGCATATTTCAAAGGCTATCTTGAGGACTTCAACGAAGGTCGAATCAAAAAAGTTCCGAAGATGTATGGCTACCAGGCGGAGGGTTCGGCACCTTTTGTTGTCGGAGCTCCGGTGAAAAATCCCGAAACAATTGCAACCGCAATTCGAATTGGAAATCCAGCATCTTGGGATCTTGCCCAAAGCGCCATGGAGTGTTCTGTCGGTAAATTTGGCGCGGTATCGGATTCAGAGATTCTCTGGATGCATCGGTTCCTATCCCAGGAAGCTGGTGTTTTTGTTGAACCAAGTTCTGCAACCGGAGCTGCCGGAATATACAAATCCTCTCAGCAAGGCGAGAGCTTTGCCGGGGCGTTGATTGTTGTGACCGTTACGGGCCATGGCCTAAAGGACCCCGCTTGGGCCCTAAAGGATGAAGCGGGCAACGAGATCACACCCGAAGCGGTTTCAACAAACGCTGCCGAGGTAGCTGAGAGATTGGGGCTCGCATAGTCATGTCTAGCTTCGAAAACAAGTCAGTTTTGGTTCGCGTTCCAGCGACATCGGCCAACCTAGGTCCGGGGTTTGACACCCTTGGAATCGCCCTTGCTTACTATGACGAACTTGAGGTAACCGCAGCTAAAGCTGGAACCTTGAAAATCGAGGTTCATGGCGAGGGTGAAGGAGACGTGCCTCTAGATGAGTCCCACCTTGTTGTGCGTGCGATCCATGAGACCTTCCGGCGCGCTGGTCAAAAACCACCGGGGCTGATACTTAAGGCCAACAACAAAATCCCTCACGGCAGGGGAATGGGGTCCTCGGGTGCCGCGGTTGTTTCTGGAATCATGGCCGCCAAAGGGTTACTAACCGGCATCGCCGATGTCAGCGATAAGACAATGCTCGATATCGCAACAGAGTTTGAAAATCACCCAGATAACGTGGCGCCAGCTCTATTTGGCGGTATGAGCATTGCTTGGGAGGACGAAGCTGGACCTCGCACCAAGAAGCTTTCGGTCCATCGAGGCGTCTCTCCACTGGTACTGGTCTCAGCGACCAAGATGTCCACAGCCTTGGCAAGATCGCTTCAACCTGAGTCGGTACCTCATCAAGACGCGGTCTTCAACGTTTCTAGATCTGCCTTATTGGTGGCAGCTATGGTCCAGTCTCCGGAATTGCTTTTTGCTGCCACCGAGGACAAGCTTCACCAAAGCTACCGCGCAACGGCCATGCCTGAGACCGACTCGCTTATTCGGGCATTGCGCGCTAGCGGTCACGCTGCCGTAGTTTCAGGAGCTGGACCTTCAGTATTGGTTCTTGCTAGCGATCCCGCTCAGAGGCTTAGGGCCAAGGAGCTAGCGGAAAAGACTCATCCACAGTGGCTGCCGCTACTGTTGGCTGTGGACAACAAAGGTGCTACTATGGAGATACACCAAAAATAGACGCCTTCAAATAGCGTCCAGATAACAGGTGAAATCCTCGCAGAACATACTGCGGTACCACGCGATTAGATCGTGTTGGAGATAACTCGAATGTCAAATCGATTATCGACTCACTCAAGAAAGAGCAATCAATAAATGGATGAAATCCAAGAAACTAAACCGGTGCGTAAATCCCGCCGAGTAGTAGCCGAGGCAGCCGCCCCGACCGAAACTAGCGCAGACGCACCGAAGAGGTCCAGAAGCAAGTCCGATAGTTCCTCAGAAGGAAACAAGGACTCTAACGAGACATCAAGCAAAGACTCCTCACCCGCTCAAGAATCTAATTCGGATTCAGGAGACAGAAGAAGAAGAGATTACGACGAAGACCGCCGCGGCGGCCGCAATTCAAGAAACCGCAATCGCTATCGCGATCGTGACCGTGGCAGACGAAGTGGTGGATCAGACCGCGAAGAAGTCGAGCCAGAGATTTCCCCTGACGACGTTCTAATCAGCGTTGCTGGAATCCTAGATGTTTTGGACAACTACGCGTTCGTTAGAACTAGCGGATATCTTCCTGGACCAAATGACGTTTACGTCTCTTTGGGTCAGGTAAAAAAGTATGGTCTTCGTAAAGGAGACGCCGTTGTTGGTGCAATCCGTCAACCTCGCGAAGGCGAAGGTCAAGGTCGCCAGAAATTCAATGCCTTAGTTCGAATTGATACTGTAAACGGCCTAGACCAGGCAGCTTCAGCAGATCGCGTTGAATTTGGCAAACTCACCCCGCTTTACCCACAGACCAGATTGCGACTCGAGACTGAGCCAAACAAGCTATCGACTCGAATCATTGACCTTGTTTCCCCTATTGGAAAAGGTCAGCGTGGTCTGATTGTTTCGCCTCCTAAGGCTGGAAAGACTCTGGTTTTGCAAGCTATTGCCAACGCAATCGCTACTAACAACCCTGAGGTTCACCTCATGGTGGTTCTGGTAGACGAAAGACCAGAAGAAGTTACTGACATGCAACGAACAGTCAAGGGTGAAGTTATTGCTTCCACCTTCGACAGGCCTGCCGAAGACCACACAACAGTAGCCGAGCTAGCAATTGAGCGCGCTAAGCGCTTGGTTGAACTAGGTCACGACGTTGTTGTTCTTCTTGATTCAATAACTCGTTTAGGACGCGCTTACAACCTGAGCGCACCTGCATCAGGTCGAATCTTGTCTGGTGGTGTTGACTCATCAGCCCTTTACCCACCAAAGAGATTCTTTGGTGCGGCTAGAAACATTGAAGATGGCGGTTCGTTAACAATTCTTGCGACCGCTCTTGTTGAAACCGGATCGAAAATGGATGAGGTTATCTTTGAGGAGTTCAAGGGAACTGGAAACATGGAGCTTCGCTTGTCTCGCTCACTTGCAGACAAGAGAATCTTCCCAGCTGTTGACCTGAATGCTTCTGGAACAAGACGCGAAGAGATTCTTATGAATCCTGATGAGACCAAAATCATTTGGAAGCTTCGTCGCGCGCTTGCCGGATTGGAGCAGCAACAGGCTCTAGAACTTGTTCTAAACCGACTCAAGGAAACTTCGAGCAACGTCGAGTTCTTGATGCAAGTGCAAAAGTCCATGCCAGTTCCTACAGGTTCCGACGGAGAATAATGCTCGATTCAGTCCAGCCCCTGCTGGCTGAGCACGCCCAGCTGCAGGAACAACTATCAGATGCTTCAGTGCATCAAAATCCTGCCTTGGCAAAAAAGCTAAACCGAAGGTATGCACAAGTTAGCGCAATTGTTTCTGCCTACAATCAGCTGGTTTCGTTTAATGATGACTTGGCGGCAACCAAGGATCTAGCCAAAGAAGACGAGGTGTTTGCTGCAGAACTTCCTTCGATTGAAGCGAAGGTTGTAGAGGCCAACGAAAAGCTCCGCAGACTTCTTATACCTAGAGACCCCGATGACGGTCGCGATGTAATCATGGAAATCAAAGCCGGTGAAGGTGGAGCAGAATCCGCTCTATTCGCTGCGGATCTACTTCGCATGTATATCCAGTACTCGAACTCGAAGGGCTGGAAGACAGAAGTTCTGGACAAGAACGAGTCCGATCTTGGGGGCTATAAGGACGTCCAGATTGCCATCAAGGGAAATTCAAATGATCCAGCTGAAGGCGTCTGGGCCCATCTGAAGTACGAGGGTGGTGTTCACCGGGTTCAAAGAGTTCCGGTTACTGAGACTCAAGGAAGAATTCACACCTCAGCCGCAGGGGTTTTGGTATTTCCAGAGGTAGATGAACCCGAAGAGGTCGAAATCAGTCAAAACGAAATTCGGGTAGATGTTTTTCGCTCTTCCGGTCCAGGTGGTCAGTCCGTAAACACAACAGATTCCGCCGTTCGAATCACGCACATCCCCACCGGAATAGTGGTCTCGATGCAAAATGAAAAGTCGCAACTTCAAAACCGCGAGGCTGCCATGCGAGTTTTGCGAGCGAGAATTCTTGCCGCCCAGCAGGAGGCAATTGATGCCGAGCAATCCGCTGCGCGGAAATCCCAGGTTAGAACTGTAGATCGCTCTGAGAGAATTCGAACCTATAACTTTCCAGAAAACAGAATCGCCGACCATCGCACCGGTTACAAGTCCTATAACTTGGACCAGGTGATGGATGGCGCTTTAGAGCCTGTCGTGCAATCGGCAATTCGAACTGATGAAGAAGCCAGACTGGCAGCTCTAGGCGACAAGTAATTGCTTACTTCGGACTTGCTGCAGCAAAGTGCTGCGCAACTTTCTAAAGCCGGAGTTTCGTCTCCGGAAGTTGATTCCGAACTGCTTGCCGCGCACATTCTCGGTATTACTCGGTCAGAGCTAAGCGTCGCAATTGCAATGGATTCCGAATTTCCTGAAGACAAGATTGGAACATTTAGCGATGGGATATCCAGGCGTGCCAATCGTGAACCGCTCCAGCACATCACAGGTCAGGCTCCGTTTCGGCACCTTGAGTTAGCAGTTGGTAAGGGAGTTTTCACACCGCGTCCAGAGACCGAGCAAGTAGTTAGTTTCGCAATGGAGAAAATTGCATTATTCGAGAGTCCACTAATTGTGGACCTCTGCGCTGGTAGTGGTGCGATTGCACTTAGTTTTGCAACCGAAAGACCAGATGCAAAGGTCTACGCCGTTGAGAAATCTCAAGAGGCCTTTGAGTTCTTGAAACAAAACTCCAATAAGTATGGGCTAGACCTTGGTCAACTACGCAATGTCGATCTCCAAGACTGTCTAACCGAGATGGAGTCCGTTGCAGACCTGGTTATTTCGAATCCGCCATATATTCCAAACGATTCAATCCCCGTTGATTTGGAAGTTCAACTTCACGAGCCTGCAATATCGCTCTACGGGGGAGTAGATGGCTTGGATGTTATTCGACAGATTCTTTCTAAAGCCAAGCAACTACTTAGGGCCGGCGGGTTGCTAGTTCTAGAGCATGCGGACACCCAGGCTGTTTCTATTCGTGAACTATTATTGGCTGAGGGTTGGATTTGCGTGGATTCCAAAAAAGATTTAGCCGGTAAAGACCGCATGATTTCAGCTACAAAGCCATAGTAAAAGGGAGATGTCAGTGCAGCGAATCTATGACTGCTCGGTAGACACCGATTTGCTAACCGGCATGCGGTTGGCAAAAGTTGCCCTTGGGCGCAAAGAGCTTGTAGTGCTCCCAACAGATACCGTCTATGGCTTGGCTTGCGATGCTTTCTCTCACGAGGGAGTTCAGAAGCTTTTGGATGCCAAAGGTCGCGATAGGCAGTCACCCCCTCCAGTTCTAATTGGAAGTTCCTCCGCGCTGGCTGGTTTGGCACATGAGGTTCCCGATCTCGCCCTCAAGCTTGCAGAAACTTTTTGGCCTGGAGCACTAACGATGATTTTGAAAGCTCAACCTTCACTCACTTGGGATTTGGGTGAAACCAAAGGAACAGTTGCTCTACGAATGCCAGATCACAAGATAGCGCTTGCACTTCTGAAAGAAACCGGCCCGCTCGCGGTCTCGAGCGCAAACCTTACTGGCAAAGAAGCGGCAATTACTTGTCAGCAAGCCGAGGCTTACCTTGGATCCAAAGTCAGCGTGTATCTAGATGGTGGTTCTAGCCCGAAGGCGGAGGCCTCAACCATTATTGACATGACAGATCTAGTTGATTCAGTTAACGAGTCTGGCGAGATATTAACCACAGGAAAAGCTCGTGTAGTCAGACGTGGCGCGCTGAGCGTTGAAAAGCTCGCCATTGTTCTTGGCGAGAATCTTGAGGTGTAGGCCGTGAGAGCTTACTTACTGATTATGTTGGTAGCTGCAGTTGCAACCTTCGTGGCTACTTTTTTCACAATACGAATTAGCAGGCGGCATTCGCTGCTGCCGAAAATTCGTGAGCGCGATGTTCACACGGAGCCAACCCCGCGGGTTGGTGGTTTGGCCATGCTTTTTGGTCT
>CAXNHQ010000035.1:0-8475 GCA_964202285.1 Rhodoluna sp.
TTGTATATCTTCTGGACCGTAGTTGCCCTGCAATTAGATCAGTTGTCAGGGGCAGGTTACGTGGCTGCCCCGATATTGAGCTTTCTGCCCTTCAGTGCCGTCTACTGGTTACTAGTGTCTAAACGTTCCTACACCGCAAAGGGAAGCGCTGTTATCTCCCATCTCAAGGGTCTAGAAATGTATATCGAGCTAGCCGAAAAAGACCGACTCGAATTTCTTCAGTCGCCCGAAGGCGCTTTACTCAAGCCTTCAGAAGTAACCGGTAAACAAGTTCTAAAGCTTTATGAGGAAGCTCTACCGTGGGCAATATTGCTCGGTCTTCAAAAGCAATGGAGTCAAGTGCTTACAGAACTTTACCGAGAGCAAGGATCGCCCTCCTGGTTTAGTGGTGCGCCTTTCATGACCCAAAGCCTCTCTAGCTTTGGTCAGGCTTTAAGCTCCTCCATAGCTACAAGTTCATCAGGTGGTTCTTCCGGTAGCGGATCATCTGGCGGCGGCGGCGGCGGTGGTGGTGGAAGTGGGATCTAGTTCGCTTATTCTTCCGTCCGCTACCTCTTTGTTCCACTTGGCAATTTAGTATTGGCCAACTGCAGGCCGACAGAGCAATAGACTCAAGGTCGATTTGAGTGAAGTTCAATTAGGAGATTCAAAGTGGTAGATGCCAACTGGGGTTACCAAATTGCTGACACGATTCAGCTGGCTTATTTGACCCGTGCTGGAATTATTGAATCTCGCCACCACGGCCTTGTTTGCTTAACCGGACCAGATGGCAAGCTAATTCAGGAGCATGGAAACTCCCGAAAACTCATTTATCCGCGCAGCGCCGTCAAGCCGCTGCAAGCATTAGCTCTTCGAAGATCAGGGCTCCTACTTTCCGGGGAACAACTTGCTATGTCGAGCGCATCGCACCAGGGAACCCCTGAGCACATCAAAATAGTGCTGAGCATTCTGTCTGACGCTGGATTGAGTGAATCAGATCTGCAGTGCCCGCTTGCGTGGCCAGGCAACTTGGCTGCAAGAAGTAAAGCTGAATCAGAAACCAGAGCAGCGTTTAACTGCTCCGGCAAGCACGCGGCATTCTTGGCAGCCTGTGTCAAAAACGGCTGGGACACCAAGAGCTACCTGGAGCCAAGCCATCCGCTGCAGAAACTTATTGTTGAAGTAATCGAAGAGTTTTCTGGTGAGAAAATCCCACACTCCACCTTTGATGGTTGCGGAGCCCCACTTCACCTGATGAGCTTGCAGGGCCTAGCCAAGGCAATTGGAAAATTCGCTGCTACCGAAACAGAGATTCAGACAGCGATGCTTGCAAACCCATGGGTTGTTGACGATCACGGGGGATCAGACACTCTCGTTATGGAGCATGGCATGCTTGCCAAGATTGGTGCCGAAGGGGTCTTTGTAATTGGGCTCAGTTCTGGCCACGGGGTTGCAGTCAAGGTTGCCGATGGCAGCATGAGACCAGCCGGTCTGGCAGCAATAAAGATGCTGCTAAACAATAAATTGCTTGAGCAAAGCACCTTCGACCTGCTGTTTTCAAAGTTGAGCATTCCAAACCTTGGTGGCCAAGAGGTAGTGGGTCTACTGGAGATAGCCTTCTAGTCAACACGAAGCACTAAAATACTCCCAAGAAAGCGTTAGGCTTTTTTTCCAAAATGAAAGTCGACTCTTGGTGTTTTTTATTTCTCGGTCACGTCGCGACTCGCTGTTAATTTGATTTGGCCCCATGCCTCTTTCCCAGGCCCGTGAACATCGTGTCGTGTAAAATAAGGATGTGAGATTGGCACTCTCTGATTGCCACGGGGGTATCACCTGAGATGATGGCGTCAAGAATTCTTTGGTGTTCTAAGTTCGACTCCCGGAGGTACTCAATAGGATATGGCAAGAAGTATCGATACAACTGCCGCAAAATCTCGGAATGGGTTTCCCTCGCCCACTCCATCCCACTCGCTTCAACGAGGCCAAGGTGAAAAAGAGCATCGGCTTGGTGATAGGCGGCCCAGTCTGTTGCTGAGGATGCCATGTCGATGTGTTGCTGGAGGACATCGAGATGCTGTTTTTTGGGATTACTGGATGCGGCACTGACAAGGGCGGTTTCCACCAGAGCACGTTCATCAATGAGCCGATTGATGGTCTTAGAGTCGGCGTTATAGGAACTCACGGCTGAAACGACGTGGCCAAAGGGGTCGTCCGAGACAAAACTTCCACCGGTTTTACCCCGACGCCGGACCACCAAGCCCTCTTTGGCCAGTTTTTCCAACGCCCTTCTGGCAGTTATGACGCTTACGTCTAGGGCATCGGCAATGTCTTGATCGTTTGGTAGTCGTTCGGCTGGCTGGAGAAGCCCGTGCTCGATAGCTAGCGCAATCCGGGCACAGACCGTGTCGACAGCGCTCAATCGGGTGATGTGAGCCACTGAATCGATCAGCAGCTTGTTCTTGGAATCCGGCATTACTCGACTTTCAGGGCTATTTGCAACAGCTTTCAGGATAACTTGCTTAATTCGTTCATTCTGATACATTTAGTCCAATCTGAAAAGCAAAGGTGCTCGTGGACGGCAAACTCTCGATTGTGGCGGTGCAGGCTTCGCCGCAGAACTTCTCTGGATCACTGGATCGGTTCGCAGAAGATCTGGCAAACGTCATGGCCCGCCATCCTAAAGCCGAGCTGGTCATCTACCCAGAGATGCACCTTTTTCAGCCACTGGCCATCGAGCCAGGGCAGAAACACTCGGTCGCAAGTCTTGACGCGGTGGACATCGACGGTGATTTTGTTCGGGGCTTGGGAGCTATTGCCCGACTCCACAACATTTGGCTGATCCCCGGGTCCATCAACGAAAAGGGCTCTGCCGAAGACGTCTTCAATACGGCGCTTGTTTTTAATCCCAATGGGCAAATCGCTGCGCGATACCGAAAGATGTTCCCGTGGAGACCCTTCGAGCCGCACACACCGGGGTCGGCTTTTGTTGTCTTCGAAATTCCAACTGTGGGGAAAATTGGACTCAACATCTGTTACGACATCTGGTTCCCAGAAACTTGTCGTCATCTGGCGTGGATGGGGGCTGAACTAGTAATTAACCTGGTCAAGACCAACACCTCTGATCGCGCTCAGGAAGTTATTCTCACCAAAGCCAACGCTATTTTCAATCAGGTAGCGCTCTTAAGTGTGAACAGTGCTGGACCCGAGGGTGTCGGCTGCTCACTCGTTGTGGGCCCAGAGGGCGAAGTCATCACAGATGCTATGCATGCCAATCGAGCAGAGCTGGAGTACACCTTTGATTCAGTAAGCGTCGAACGTGTTCGAAAGAACGGAACGGCCGGAACCAACAAAATGTGGGAACAGTTTCGCTCCAGTGACCACCCAATTCCGTTACCTCTTTACAACGGATCAATAGACCCATCTCGGTGGACGCCGTCCACCGATCTCGCCCAAATTAAGGAGAAATAATAATGGCAACACCGACAACGCTCAAACGAGTCCTGGGACTGCGGTCTCTGGTGTTCTTTGGACTCGCGTATATGACACCAATGATTGTTCTGGGTATCTTCGGCATCGTGGCCGAGGTTACTGAGGGCGCCAGTGCATCGGCTTATGCAGTTGCACTTGTGGCTATGATATTTACCGCGGCCAGCTACGGCCGACTTTCGGCGGCATTTCCTGTTTCAGGCTCTGCGTACACCTATGTTCGAAAAACCATTGATTCGCGGGCCGGCTTTGCAGTCGGTTGGGCAATCCTCCTGGACTACCTTTTCCTCCCAATGGTTATTTGGCTCATCGGTGCCGCATACATGCAAGCACAGTTCCCGGACGTGCCTGTGTTCGTGTGGCTCCTAGCCTTCATAGGAATCACCACAATCCTCAACGTCATCGGCTTGAAAGTCGCTGACCGCGCCAACATGTTGTTGATGGCTTTCCAGGGGCTTGTCCTAATACTGTTTGTTGGATTTTCCGTTGCGTTCGTCCTCGGTGGCGGTGGAGCAGGGAGCCTGCTTGATGCCGGACCGTTTCTAGGAGACAACGGATCACTCACGGCAATCACCGCAGGAGCGGCAATTGCCGCTTACTCGTTCCTCGGATTCGATGCAATCACAACATTCACCGAAGAGACGATTGAACCAAAAAAGACTGTTCCTAGGGCAATTCTTTTGGTAGCCATTATCGGAGGAGCAATCTTCATTGTTGTTTCCTACACCACTCAACTCGTTTACCCAGGTGGCACTTTTGATGATGTAGGGTCTGCGGCTCTCTTGATCGCTGGTCAAATTGGTGGAGCAGCTTTTAGCGCCTTATTCTTGGCTGGACTGATTATCGCTCAGTTCACTTCGGGACTAGCAGCACAGGCGTCAGCGTCACGCTTGCTGTTTGCAATGGGACGAGATGGCGTGTTGCCTAAAAAGGCATTCGGGGCCATCACGACTCGTTTCAAGACACCAGTATTCAATCTGGTTGCCATTGGTGGAGTTGGCCTTATAGCGCTGTTCCTCGACATCACTACCTCCACATCGTTTATTCTGTTTGGCGCGTTCCTCGCCTTCGTGATGGTAAACATCGCGGTCATCGCGCACTTTGCCCGCGAGAGGAAGGCAGGAAGAAACCTCAATGCAGTGACTCATGTCGTGTTCCCATTACTGGGAGCCATTGTTTGTGGGTACTTGCTTCTTCAGTTAGACACGAACGCAATCACGTTGGGACTTTCGTGGCTTGGTATCGGGCTGGTTGTCCTGATCATTGTTACTAAGTTCTTTCGGGTTGCTCCACCGGAAGTGGACGTCAAGGGGGATTAATGACGTCTTAGCCTTAGGTGGTGCTGGGGTGCTGTTTCCCTGGCACCACCGAAAGGGTCGAGATTCCACGAGAGAAAGGCTGCAAATTCGAATTCTTGCAGATGCGGTGCCCAGATTTACGACACTAATGTTCAAAAGGAAAAACTCCCTCTAGAAATAGGGGGAGTTTTTTAATAGACTCCAACAACTCAATGGCTGACCGGCGCTGGGGTTCTCAATTTTCCTAATCAGGAAGAAAAGACCGCTCTGGCGGGTTTACTTCAAAATGGACCAGCAAACACCCATCCGCCTAGTCGGTATTTACAACGCCGATGGTGGAATTGTGGGGGAGCTGAAGTACTTCTTTGGGCACCTGATTGGGGTAGCAAAGTGCGAGCTTTGCGATGTGACCCATTCGCCAATTCGTCGCAAGGCTTCTTTTGACAAGCTCGCCCAGGACCTATTGGCCGAGTTTGGTCTGGAAATTGACCTGAAGCACCTAAACGAAAGGACCGAATCAGAGATTCGGGCCTCTTCTGGCCAGGAACCCTGTGTTTTGGCCCAATATGCTGATGGCTCGTTGGGGATGTTCTTGGACAGGGCGGAACTTGCAATGGTCAAGGGCGATGTTGCCAAGTTTGAGGGCCTGGCTAGGGCCAGACTTCGGCTGTTCTTTTAGGCCATTTTGAGGGCTGAATATAGACCTGCATCGGATCTTTAACTTGCATTGACTCGCTGTACTGTGGCAGGATTGTCAAGTTGCTGAGTATTTGGACCTTTCTTGGTCCAAACCACCTCCGGCTTGTGTCTAGATGCCTTGTAGTAAAAGGAATTTAGTCCCCCGGTGGCTACAACAAGAACTTAAACCTTCATCAGTTTTTGGTCTCGAGTGTCATTCGACACGCCCGACCGCGGGTGTGGGTAGAGCGATTCAAGACCTTTTGAATCAACCATTTAGGCAAAGGAAAGGCAGTCACGATGGCGGCACAAAAGATCCGCATTCGATTGAAGTCGTATGACCATGAGGTCATTGATTCATCGGCGCGCAAGATTGTCGACACAGTAACTCGCGCAGGTGCAACTGTAGTTGGACCGGTGCCACTTCCTACCGAGAAGAACGTTGTTTGCGTTATCCGCTCTCCTCACACATACAAGGACAGCCGTGAGCACTTCGAGATGAGAACTCACAAGCGCGTAATCGACATTATTGACCCAACTCCAAAGGCAGTTGACTCACTAATGCGTCTAGACCTACCAGCCGATGTCAACATCGAGATCAAGCTCTAAGGAAAAAAAGATGTCTACCGAGAATAGAACCGTAAAGGGCCTGCTGGGCAAGAAGCTTGGCATGACTCAGGCCTGGGACGAAAACAACAAGATGATTCCAGTCACCGTTGTTGAGGCTGGATCAAACGTTGTTACTCAGATCAAGAATCTTGAAGTTGATGGCTACCAAGCAGTTCAGGTTGCCTACGGCGCCATCGCAGCACGCAAGGTGAATAAGCCTGAGGCTGGTCACTTTGCAAAAGCCTCCGTTGCACCTCGCCGCTTCTTGGCCGAGATCCGTACCGCTGATGCAGATACTTACTCAGTTGGACAAGAGCTTGGTGTTGAGGTTTTCGAAGTTGGTCAGATGCTTGACGTAGTTGGAACCTCAAAGGGTAAGGGCTTCGCAGGTCACATGAAGCGCCACGGTTTCCATGGTGTTGGTGCATCGCACGGTCAGCATCGTAACCACCGTAAGCCTGGGTCCATCGGAGCAACTTCTACACCTGGTCGCGTATTCAAGGGAACTCGCATGGCAGGTCGCATGGGATCAGACCGGGTTACCGCGATGAACCTAAAGCTTCACGCTGTGGATGCTGAAAAAGGATTGCTACTTATCAAGGGTGCAATCCCAGGTCCAAAGGGCCAGCTAGTTTTCGTTCGCAACGCTGTGAAGGGAGCCTAGGAAAATGGCTGAGAATTCAATCGACATTGTCGACGTAGCTGGCAAGAAGACAGGCGCTGCAACACTACCTGCTGAGATCTTCGATGTTCAGACCAATGTTCCACTTCTGCACCAGGTTGTTGTTGCACAGCAAGCTGCTGCCCGTCAGGGAACTCAGTCAACTCTGAAGCACGGTGAAGTTTCTGGAACCGGTAAGAAGCCTTTCAAGCAGAAGGGAACCGGTAACGCTCGTCAGGGATCCCTCCGTGCTCCCCAGATGCGCGGTGGTTACATCACCCACGGTCCAAAGCCAAGAACTTACGAGCAGAGAACCCCAAAGAAAATGATTGCTGCTGCAATCAAGGGTGCACTCTCGGACCGCGCTCGCAATGGACGCCTGCACGTAGTTGCAGAACTTTTCAAAGACGGCGCTCCTTCAACCAAGTCAGCTGCTTCTATTCTTGCGACTCTTACCGGTGGCAGAAAAGCTTTGGTAGTTCTAGATAGAAGCGATGACCTTAGCTACAAATCCCTTCGTAACCTAAAGGACGTTCACGTACTTCCGGTTGACCAGGTAAACGCTTACGACGTAGTTCTTAGTGACGACGTTGTGTTCACCAAGGCGGCTTTGGATGAGTTCATCAGCAACGCATCCAAGTCCAAGACCGAGAAGGAGGGCTAGTAAATGAGCGCCCTAAACAAGAACCCAAGAGATGTCATCTTGCGTCCAATTGTTTCTGAAAAGAGCTACAACCTGATTGACGAAGGTAAGTACACCTTCGAGGTTGACCCTCGTTCTAACAAGACCGAGATCAAGCAGGCCGTTGAGAGCATTTTCAAGGTCAAGGTTTCTTCTGTGAATACCATGAACCGTGTTGGCAAAGAGCGCAAGACTCGTTTTGGAATCGGTAAGCGCAAGGACACCAAGCGCGCGATCGTAACTCTTAAATCCGGCACCATCGACATCTTCTCGAGCATCGGTTAAGGGGTAGGAATCTAAATGGGAATTCGTAAATTCAAGCCAACCACCCCAGGTCGCAGAGGGGCTTCGGTTTCTGACTTTGAAGAAATCACACGTTCCACCCCCGAGAAGTCACTACTTCGCCCACTAAACAAAACCGGTGGACGTAACAGCGCAGGCCGTATCACCACAAGGCACATTGGTGGCGGACACAAGAGGCAGTACCGCGTTATTGACTTCCGTCGCCACGACAAAGACGGAATTCCGGCCACAGTTGCTCACATTGAGTACGACCCGAACCGTACTGCCAACATCGCACTGCTTCACTACGCAGATGGCGAAAAGCGTTACATCATCGCTCCAAACAAATTGAAGCAGGGTGACCGTATCGAGCAGGGTCCATCTGCTGACATCAAGCCAGGAAACGCGCTGCCTTTGAAGAACATTCCAGTTGGAACAGTTATTCACGCGATTGAGCTAAAGCCAGGCGGAGGAGCCAAGATGGCTCGCTCAGCAGGAGCTGCAGTTCGACTGGTAGCAAAAGATGGACCATACGCCCAGCTAAGACTTCCTTCGGGAGAAATCCGTAACGTAGATGCCCGCTGCCGCGCCACCATCGGTGAAGTTGGTAACGCCGAGCAGTCCAATATCAACTGGGGTAAGGCGGGACGACTTCGCTGGAAGGGTGTTCGCCCAACAGTTCGTGGTGTTGTTATGAACCCAGTCGATCACCCTCACGGTGGTGGAGAAGGTAGAACTTCCGGTGGACGTCACCCAGTGACTCCATGGGGTCAAAAAGAAGGAAGAACTCGTAAGAGGAA
>CAXNHQ010000036.1:0-8445 GCA_964202285.1 Rhodoluna sp.
TGCTCGTGCAGATTCTTTTCAGAAACCAAAAGACCTGCTGAAATATCTTGATCAGTTTGCTCAGAAGATCCCCTTGCTGCTGTTCCCGCCAGAACCCTGGCCGAAACCTGGCCGTGGGAAACGCGTACTAAAAGCTCTGGCGACGCACCAAAGTTGCCAGCCACGCTATAGACCCAGCAGCTTGGGTAGCGAACTGCGAGGTTCCTAAGAGCTGTGCGAAGATCAAAACCACTAGGTAGCTTGGCGACTATGTCTCTGGCCAGCACAACTTTTTGAATACGTCCAGCTCTGATTCTTTCGATAGCAGATTCGGCCTGGCTCAAGAAGTAATCAGCACTCATAGCACCGTCATAGAATTTCAACTTTTCATTAGCTCGATAACTTGCTGGTTGTGTCAGAAAATCGGTACTGATTGAATCTTGGCCCTCGGGAATAATCTCCGTAATCCAACTGCGGCCTTCTCTGGTTCCAAGAACTAGCCTCGGTACCACTAGTACCGAATTGATCGTGCTGTCCTCTGAGAAAGTAACTGATCCAAATGCCACAAGCCCTGTGCATTGAATTCTGAGCGAATCAGTCACTTCTGCAAGCGATACCTGATCTCGCCAAATGCTGGCAAGCTCTGAGATTCGGTTTGGCCCAGAAGTTTCAAATCGAGCCACTTCGCCAAATCCAATAATTCCCTGACCACCGCGAATGAAAACAGTGGCATCTTCGGGAAAGTGCTTGGTGATGTCAAAACCTTCAGGCGTGGCAATCTCGCGCGTAAGAACGCGGAGTTTTCCAAGTTTTGACATCTAAACCAGTTCTGATTGGGACCAATAATGGCCGACTCTCTAAATTCTAAGTCAAAGCTAAGATTGAATAGTGAGTAAAGCCGACCTATCCAAAAAACCGCAACAAGTAGCGGAGATGTTTGATGGGGTAGCGAAAAACTACGACAAAGCTAACGACTTACTCTCTTTTGGATCAGCCCGTATCTGGCGCAAAAAGGTAGCCAAGCTAGTAAATTCCCAGCCAGGTCATAAAATTCTGGACCTTGCGGCTGGCACCGGCTCTTCCTCGATTGTCTTTCTGCGCGAAGGCGTGAAAGTTGTGGCAGTAGATTTTTCCAATGGCATGCTCGAAGAGGGAAGAAAAAGACACCCTGAGCTGGAATTTGTGTTTGCCGATGCCGCGGCGCTTCCGTTCGCGGACGAAGAGTTTGACACCGTAACAATTTCATTTGGCATCAGAAACGTCGAGAAAACCGAGCTAGCCCTCGCCGAGATGCTGCGAGTGCTAAAGCCAGGTGGCAAGTTGGTCGTTTGCGAGTTCTCCAGAATCCCGAACAAACTTCTACACGCCCTTTATCGGTTCTATCTGCGAAACATTCTTCCAACTCTTTCCGCATTGGTGAGTAAGACCCCTGAGGCCTATAGCTATCTGGCCGAATCAATCGATGCCTGGCCAAGCCAGCAGGAGCTAGTCAAAATAATTGAATCGGCAGGTTTTGAATCCGTAACTTACCTAAACCAAACTCTTGGCATAGTAGCCATCCACAGCGGTTTCAAACCCAAGGCGGTCTAGATGGCTCGTACAGCTCTACCAAGACAACTTAGAAAAGTCGCCGACAAGGATCTACTTAAGCAACTTGAAATAGGCCTAGATAAAGTTGAGCACGAGTTAGTAGAGTCCGTAAAGCACACCGACCCAATAGCAAAAGTAACCACTCGTCACCTAATCGATGCAGGTGGAAAAAGAATTAGACCAACCTTGGTGTTACTTACCTCTCAGCTTGGTGAAGCTAATCTCGATGAGGTTATTCAAGCTGCAGTAGTTGTAGAGCTAACTCACATTGGAACGCTTTATCACGATGACGTGATGGACGATGCACCTAGAAGAAGAGGTGTTGAATCCGCTCATGAGATTTGGGGAAACAACGTTGCAATTTTGACCGGTGATTTGCTTTTTGCAAGAGCGTCGCAGTTAGTTTCTAAATTGGGCCAGAAGGCACTCACCTTGCAGGCGGATACTTTTGAAAGACTTTGCCTAGGTCAGCTAAATGAAACAGTTGGTCCCCAGAATGGCCAAGATCCTATTGAGCACTATTTGCAAGTCCTTGCAGACAAAACTGGATCACTAATTTCTGCATCGGCTGAGCTTGGGGTAATTTTCTCAGGCGCGGATCAAGCACTGCGCGAGCCGGTTAGAAAATACGGTGAAGCAATAGGCGTCGCATTCCAACTAATTGATGACTACATCGATCTACACTCGGACGGCACAGTATCTGGTAAGACTCCAGGTACTGACTTACGTGCAGGCGTTTCAACCTTGCCGGTTATGTACCTAAGGCAGGAAGCTAAGAACGATTTGGAGGCAGCTAAGTTGATTGAGATAATTGACTCCGGCCTCGACGATGAAGCCAAACTTCAGACTGTACTTGATGCCCTACGGGATCACTCTGTAACGGAGCGAACTTACCAAGAAGCCAAGAGATGGGCTGCTGAAGCCATTAGCGCATTGGATGAATTACCAAAGGGTCCAGTTCGTGAAGCTCTGACCTCGTTCGCCGAAGCGGTCATTGAACGTAGTAACTAAGTTTTAGTCAATAAGGAATAGATAGATGTCTAAGCTCAGGCTTGCGATTGTGGGAGCTGGTCCCGCAGGTATTTACGCAGCTGACCTAATCATCAAATCTGAACTTCGTGACTTTGATGTTTCTATTGATCTTTTTGATTTACTCCCTGCACCTTATGGACTTGTTCGCTATGGGGTTGCTCCAGATCACCCAAGAATCAAGGGCATCATCAGAGCTCTTTATGAAGTGCTCGATCGAGGCGACATTCGATTCTTTGGAAACGTTGAATACGGTAAAGACATAACCCTTGATGACCTAAAGACCCATTACAACGCGGTTATCTTCTCAACCGGTGCAGTTAAGGATGCCAATCTAAACATTCCAGGCATCGAGCTGGATGGATCTTTTGGTGCCGCAGCGTTTGTGAACTGGTACGACGCGCACCCCGATTTCGAACGCAGCTGGGATCTAAGCGCCAAGGAGATTGCAGTTCTTGGAAACGGCAACGTGGCTTTGGATGTTGCCAGAGTGCTCTCAAAGCCTGCGGAAGCAATGCTCTCAACTGACATCCCGGACAACGTGTACCAGGGACTTCTTGCGTCCCAGGCCACCGACGTGCATGTCTTTGGTCGAAGAGGACCTGCTCAGGTGAAGTTCTCACCGCTTGAACTTCGCGAAGCAGTACACATAGAGGGTGTAGACACCATCGTCTATCACGAAGACTTCCAGTACGACGAAGGATCTCAGGAAGCAATTGGCAGTAATAATCAGACGCGGGTCATGGTGAAAACCCTAGAAGAGCTTCGATCAAATGAAATCACTGGCGCTAAGCGCAGACTGCACCTTCACTTCTTTAGTGCACCTGTTGAGATCTTGGAACAAGACGGCAAGGTGGCCGGTATCAAGATTGAAAGAACCGAGCTTGATGGAACAGGTAACGTAAAACCAACTGGCGAGTTTAGGGAGTTCCCAATTCAAGCGGTTTATCGCGCGGTTGGATACTTTGGCTCTGAGTTATCAGAAGTTCCTTTTGACGAAAAAGCTGGCATTATTCCAAACAACAAGGGTCGCGTGTTGGATACTGACGGGAAACACATCCAGGGCGTTTACGCAACCGGTTGGATAAAGCGCGGACCAGTAGGGCTTATCGGCCACACCAAAAGCGATGCAATTGAAACCATTGCTCAGATCATTGAAGACAAGAACAATTGGTGGCAACCAAATTCACCTTCCGAAGATTCCATAACTGAGCTACTAACTTCGAGAAATATAGATTTTGTTGGCTGGCCAGAATGGCTAAGAATCGATGCCGAGGAAAAACGCCTAGGTGAAACACAAGAGCGCGAGCGTATCAAACTAGTCGAGCGCGAAGACTTCCTTACTGTTGCGAAAAAGAAGTAGATCAAGTGCCCCTACCTCCAGCGAGACTAAAGAGTGCTCAAACAGCACTTTCTGTTTTCTTCTTTACCCAGGGCTTTGTTGCAATCACTTTCATCCCTCGAATCCCTGAAATCATTGAGCAAATTGGCGTCTCGTTCGCGGTTTGGGGTTTGATCATTGGATTTGCAGGAATTGGTTCTTTGCTGCCGCTATTGGTTGCTAATCGTTTGGTTGGAAGATTCGGAACAAGGCCAATCATTAACCTCTCGAGCGTATTTATAGTGATATCGGTTATGAGCTTGGCGTGGGCACCGAACGGTCTAGTTTTCTTTGTCTTTCAAACTGTAATGATGTTCAGCATGAGTTTTTTCAACATTGCCATTAACTCGCAATCCGTGATGTTACAAAAACGAGTCAAGAAAGTCATCATCGGTAAGTTCCATGCGGCCTGGAGCATCGGTGCAGGAGCTAGTGCTGCGCTGTCTGGAATCATGGCCAGTTTTGTCTCGTTACAGATTCACTTGTTTGTGGTTCCTCTAGTTTGCTTGGTGGTATTTCAGGTCTACGTTCGATCCATGCTTTCTCCCGAAGAGGATGGTCACAAAGAAGAGAAGCAGTCTTCTAAGAAGGTTCCTTTCTTTAAATCTCCAAACCAGCTTTGGCTGTTAGCTTTAGGACTCTTTACCGGGGTGTTTCTAGAGCTAGTGATGATGGATTGGTCCGCTTTGTTTTCACAGCAGGTAATGCTGCTCTCACCAACTTTGGGAGCGGTGCCTTTCGCGTCATTCATGCTTGCCATGATTGGTGGCCGTCTATTGATCACTAGAGCAACTGAGAAATATCACATCAGTGAACTCTCCAAGTGGGGTGGAATTTACGGTTCGATAATGATGGCAATTGGTCTAGTTCTGGCTCCGCCAATTGTCGAGCATGATCCGATTCTGGCCCTAGTCGTTCTTTCGTTGTTCTGGGCCTTAGGTGGATTTGGTCTTGCTCCACTGGTCCCATCCTTCTTTGGAGCCGCGGGGTACGTAACTGGCCTCACAACTTCACAGGCCCTCGCGAGAATGTCCCTACTGAACTCGCTAGCCGTAATTGGCGCCAAGGTTGTGATGGGAGGCTTAGCCGAGAGCGTGGGTCTTCAAATCGCTTTCGTACTGCCAATTGTTTTGATGTTTATCGCTGGAATACTTTCGGGAAGACTTGCCAAGCAAGCTAAGCGCAAGGAAGCAGTTGAAAACGCTTTCCCAATTACGGGTTCACTAACGGTAATTGACGAACTGTAAATCTACTTCGAGATCTTTGGATTTCAGCAGAGCCTGAAGCTCCTGGAGATCATCTCTAGATTTACTCGAAACTCGAAGCTCGTCGCCTTGAATCTGGCTCTTGATGCTCTTTGGACCTTCCTCACGGATGACCTTTGAAATCTTTTTGGCTTGTTCTTGGTTGATGCCATCTTTGATCTTGGCTTCAATGCGGAATTCTTTGCCGGAAGGAAAAGGCTTGCCATCTTCCAGGCTCTTTAGAGAAACTCCTCGCTTTACAAGCTTGCTTTGGAACACATCCAGGATTGCCTTGACTCTTTCTTCGCTGTTGGCCTTCATCAAGATCTTGTCGCCAGATTGCTCAATTGATGCACCAACACCTTTGAAGTCGTAGCGCTGCTCAACTTCTTTATGGGCCTGGTTTAGGGCGTTTGCAACTTCTTGCGGGTCAACTTTGCTTACGATATCGAATGAGGAATCAGCCATGCGGTTAGTTTACCCAAGCGCTCATTGGTTCTCAGTCAAATAGCAGTAGTTAGCGTTTGGTAAATATTGGTATCCTTTTAAGGCATCCAAATCCGACTCTTTAGATTTTGCTGCATGGCTAGTTACCCAAGCGGCCAAAGGGAACTGACTGTAAATCAGCTGGCTCAGCCTTCGGGGGTTCGAATCCCTCACTAGCCACACGCTTGAAACCCCTGAGAAATCAGGGGTTTTTTGCTTTTTTGTAACCAGTCGAACTGGGGCTCATTTCTCGGTAGTGCGCGATTCCGTTTAGATTCCGTTTGAGTTCCTAGACAGCACTGGTTTCAGCCACAAAGTCGCCCAAGTTATTTATCCACTGTGCGGTGTCGTCTTCGTAGTAGTGACCATACGTATCCAGGGTCATTTTTACGGACGCGTGTCCCAAAATATAGCTGACTGTGGTTATCGGCGCTTTCAGCTTAATAAGTAACGAAGCGCAGGTGTGGCGAAGGCTATGGATAGTGATGCCCTTCAATCCAAGACTTGTTGTAGCAGGCATGAAGATTCTTTGGCGCAACCAGTCGTAGTCCATTACTTTTCCGCTGGGACCGATGAAGACCCAATCCTCCGGTTTCTTATCCTCGAAAAATGGTTGAAGTAATTTAAGTACATTGGGAGAAATTGGGATAACTCTAGATGTACCAGTTTTTGTCGATGTTCCCATAACTCGTCGTCCGGTCACATCTTTCGTCCATGAACGCGAAACGTGGACGGTGGAACTAACTAGGTCGAAGTCTCCAACCTGTAAAGCAAGTGCTTCTCCCACGCGAAGGCCGGTAGTTCCTAAAAACAAGATGACAGGCCCGTAGGTTCCACATTCTTCGGCGAGTGCAGTTAGTTCCTCTCTAGTTAGTCCGCGCTTATCGGCGGTGATAATTTTTGGCAGTTTTATTCCGACGCAGGGGTTCCGCGTTATTCGCTCTTCAATAAAAGCTGCCTCCATGATTTGTCTCATTAATCGGTAGCTCTGTCGGATTGTGGTTGCTCCAACATTTTCTTCTGACAGCTTGCTAACCCACTTTCTAATGTCACTTGATGTAATTCCTGTGATCGGTTTGTCACCGAATTCAGGGGTGAGGTGTAATCGAAGTTGCGAGTCGTAGGTACCAAGAGTCTTGCCTGAAATGGAATTCTTGGTAGCTCGCCATGCCTTTGCGTACCCGTTAAAGTTAACGAGATCGTGACTTGGGTCTATCCAAGTTCCCAGTGAAATCATGACCTTACCGCGATCGATCCACGCTATGGCATCGTCAAGTTCCGTGAATTTTTTTGTGGCAACACCTGATGGTGAAATCAACGTTGCATTCCAAGCGCGAGCAGAACGAGTAATTTCTTCGGGGCAGCGCTCAAAATCCTTCTTAAGGTTTCGCTGCCACTTCTGGGCGTCATCGACTCTAGTAAAGTTCCTCGACTCTTCGGCTCCAGCATGGAAGACTCTCGCCTGATACCCACCCTTGGAAAGTGGTTTGATGCCTGGAATTCGGTTGACTTGCTTTGGCATTACTTGCCCTTCTTTAAGAGTTCTTTTCTAGCACGCACCTCTGACGCTTTAGGAATAGCGCCGCTTGCTCTGCCTTTTTTTACTCTGGTCTCGACTGTGGAGGGAGCGACATTTTGAAACTTGGCGATGGTTTGGATAGGAGAAAAGACGCGGAGAAAAGTTGCCATGCGAAATAGTGCCTCGGTTTGACGTTGAAGTGTTAGAGAACCGGCACGTTCAGGTGAAAAGTGATGATGCATGTGTTCTTCAAATAGCGAACGCTTCATTTCGACATTCAAGTCCGGAAGCTTTTCGCCGGCCCCAGGAGTTGTTGAAAGCCGCTGCGCCATGGGGAATAGGAAGTCGGTTGCGAAGTTTGTTGCTTCCAGAATCATCGAATCTTCGTCGGTACTCCTCATAGGAATAGGAAGATCAAGCAGCATCGCAGGAAGCCCATCTTCAGATCTTCCGGAGACTATCCAGTGACAGACACTGCCACCGGCTAGTTTCTTAAACTCGGCGGTTGCATAGGTGTCGCCATCCTCAAGGACGAGGTCTATGTATTTACCTGTGAGCGAACGGTGCTGACTTTTCATTATTTTCCTGTATTCTCGACTCTTGTATCCCGTGGTAGTATGTTGTTTCAGGGATAGCATAGCAGATAAAACATGAGGTTAGGAGGAATTTTGGACGAGAAAGCTAATTGCTTCACTGTCAGTCAGCTTGCTAGACGTTGGCAAAAGAGCGAGCAGTGGATTTACAGCAACTACCGCCGTATTGGTCTGAAGGTCCTACCCCTTGGACAGCAGCTCCGTTTCCCACTAGAGGAGGTGGAGGCATGGGAACAATCCCACCTACGTTAAGGCGAACGCTCGGGCGGCAACCCGAGCGCTCAATGTCAAATCCCACCCCCTACTAAGAGAAAGGTCCGACATGGACAATTTAACCACGACTCCCCAGGCGGGAGAAACCTGTTTATCAACTCAGGAGAGGTATTGCAACATAACTACGGATCAGAAGGTTGGGGGTTCGAGTCCCTCCAAGCGCACGAAAGCCCGGTTTCTTCTCACGAGAACCGGGTTTTTCACTACCCGGCGCCTCTAACTTAATTACTCGTGAGTCAGAAAAATCTTTTCGACAACTCCATTTACTAGCGTGCATAGAATAAAGAAGACAGAGTAGAGGAGCAAAATGTCAAAAGTATTAGATCTCAAAATTGAGGGTATGACCTGCGG
>CAXNHQ010000037.1:0-8378 GCA_964202285.1 Rhodoluna sp.
GGGGAACTACCTTGCCAGGTTTTGCCATATGGCCAGTTTAGATAGCTAAAGCTTTATTGCCAGGGCAGTGAGGGTTATTGAGGGCCTGAGTCCTTGCTTGGTTTGAACTTGTCCGTCCCGGTTGGTGATAAATTCCACCTTCAAGGGCAGCTCACTGAGAATTTCAGTCATCGATTCAATGCTTGGAAGAACATTCGGGTCCTGAGGACCACCGAAGCCATCTTTGAGATTTTCTAACGCATGCCAAACACCAAAGAAACTTCCCCCCGGGACGATGTTTGCTACCAACCTTGTGATTCCAGCTTTTAGATCTTGGTGGTTTATTTGCATGTATGCAACTACCCCAAGATCAACCGGAGCAAGTTTTGATTCAAAATCTAAAGCGGATCCTTGGGTAGTAAACACCAAATCAGAAACATTTCTTTCGGCAGCTAACTTTTCACACTTAGCCAAACCAACGCTAGATAGGTCAATGTCTTCGGCCTGCCAGCCCTTCTCGGCGAAGAAGACAGTGTTGCGTCCCTCACCCCCGGCAAGATCAATCATCTTGCCTGGGGTGAGGTGCGCTAAGTGTTCTTTGACAAAGCGATTTACTTCGGTTGTATAGATGTATTCGTCAACCGAATACTTCTGATCCCAAAAGAGCTTGTCCATTTGTATTGTCTGCCGCTTCCTAAAGTTATCTTCGGACCACAGTGAGGCCAGTTTCGGATGCTGCGTTTTCCAACGTACCCCCGTTATCTAACATCCCAGTAAAGCCTTCTTGCTGCATGATATCTATCGCTTGTCCAGAACGGCTTCCGCTTCGGCAGTAAAGATAATAGTTGGCTGACTTGTCAAGAGTCGATAGCTGACCCATAAAAGTTTCGTCGTAGATATCGAAAAGCAATGCACCTTCGATATGACCTGCTGAAGTTTCCGAAGGTGTGCGGACATCAATAATGGCTGCATAATTACTCATGTCCATGTGTTCCTCCAAGATATTGGCGTTAATTCCAGTATTCACTAACGCTTGGATAAAGCTAACACCCATAAGAGGGCTAGCTGAGTGGTCGTAAACAAACGCCTACTTCTGCTTCTAGCAAGCCGGGCATGTGCCTTAGGCCAAAAACAGCCTCTAAGCTCAACCAGCACTTAAGCCCTCACTGGAGCCACTAAATCGGATAACAGTCTGCGGTAATCTAGTTTCCAGCGGAACCAATCTAAGGAAGTAAGAGCTCAGACATGGAAAAGTTTGTCATTGCTGTTGATCAGGGAACTACCAGCACCCGAGCAATAATCTTCAACGAAGCAGGCGAAGACTTAGCTTCTGGCCAGCTCGAACACAAACAAATAATGTCTCAGGCTGGTTGGGTGGAACACGATGCAATGGAAATCTGGGACAACGCCCGTGAAGTTGTTGGTCAGGCCCTTAGCCGAAGCAACATAACCCGGCACTCCATTGCAGCTGTTGGAATCACCAATCAGCGCGAAACCA
This sequence comes from Rhodoluna sp., assembly GCA_964202285.1. GTDB lineage: Bacteria > Actinomycetota > Actinomycetes > Actinomycetales > Microbacteriaceae > Rhodoluna. The sequence goes on from CAXNHQ010000037.1 coordinate 1,478, forward strand.
GCGTGGTGTGGAATAAGCACACCGGAGTTCCGGTATACAACGCCATCGTCTGGCAAGACACGAGAACTCAGCCAATCGTAGACAAATTAGCAGCCAACGGTGGAATCAATCGCTTCCGTGAAACTACCGGTCTACCGCTAGCAACTTTTTTTGCTGGAACCAAGGTTTCCTGGATTTTAGAAAACGTCAAAGGCGCCAAGGAAGCAGCTCTAGCTGGAGATTTGTTGTTTGGAACCATGGACACCTGGTTGCTTTGGAATTTCACTGGCGGTCCACAAGGTGGCGTTCACAAAACTGACGTAACAAACGCCAGCAGAACCATGTTGATGAACCTAAGAACCCTGCAGTGGGATGAGCAGATAGCGGCAGAGTTTGGTATTCCCACCAACATGCTCCCAGAGATTTGCTCTTCGTCAGAGGTTTATGGAACAGTGAGCGAATCCAGCCTGCTACGTGGAGTACCGATTTCTGGAATCTTGGGAGACCAGCATGCAGCGACCTTCGGTCAGGCTGCCTTTAGCAAAGGTGAGTCAAAAAACACCTACGGTACCGGTAACTTCTTGATCTTCAACACCGGTGAAGACATCGTGATGTCAAAAAATGGCTTGTTGACCACAGTCGCCTACCAACTAGGCAAGGCTAAGCCGGTCTACGCTCTCGAGGGCTCGATTGCGGTAACCGGGTCTCTAATCCAGTGGCTACGGGACAACTTGAACTTCTTTCAAAACGCTCCCGAGGTCGAAGCCATGGCCAACACCGTGACAGATAACGGTGGTGCTTACTTTGTACCGGCTTTCAGCGGCCTGTTCGCACCGCACTGGCGCCCAGATGCTCGCGGAGCACTCGTTGGGCTGACCAGGTTTATCAATAAAGGTCACATCGCCAGAGCAGCCTTGGAGGCAACCGCCTTCCAGACTCTCGAGGTCTTGGATGCACTAAACGCAGACTCCGGTGTTGCACTAACGGAGCTAAAAGTTGATGGCGGCATGACCAAAAACAACACACTTATGCAGTTCCAAGCTGACATTCTTGGCGTTCCAGTGATTAGCCCAGTGATTACAGAAACCACTGCCCTTGGAGCTGCCTACGCAGCTGGTTTAGCGGTTGGTTTCTGGACCGATCTTGATCAGCTTAGAAATCGTTGGCGCGAAGGAAAGCGCTGGATTCCAAATATGGAAGACACCGAGCGTCAAAGACAAATCAAACAGTGGAAAAAAGCTGTTTCCAAGACCCTGGACTGGGTCGACTAAAAAAGCTAGTTTCGATCTTCCGGGTCAACACCAGTTCTAAAGTTTGAATTCAAGGAACTGATTGACACCATCTCTTGTTCCGATAACTCAAAGTCAAACACGTTCATGTTTTCAGTGATTCGCTCCATGGAGTTTGACTTAGGAATTACCGCAACCCCTCTTTGGATGTGCCAACGCAAAACAATTTGAGCTACCGATTTACCGTGGCTCTTGGCTAGCTCAGCGAGAATATCCTCTTCAAGAATTTTTCCCCTGGCCAAAGGCGACCAAGCCTGAGTAAGTATTGAGTGTGAATTGTCATATTCCAAGACTTTGTCTTGGGTAAGCCATGGGTGAAGCTCAACTTGATTCAAAACAGGTTTGTGCTCTGCAACTTTTAGGATCTCATCCACGTGGTGGGGGTGAAAATTACAAACACCAATAGAGCGCACAAGACCTTCGTTTTTTAGCTTCTCCATTGCCCTCCAGGAGTCAACGTAGAGCAAGCCTCGCTTGGGAGCAGGCCAATGAATCAGGTAGAAATCTAAATAATCCAGACCGAGTAATTTCAAGCTTTTATCAAAAGCTTTTAGGGTGTTTTCGTAACCTAGATCATCCATCCAAAACTTTGTGGCAACTTGCACCTGGTCCCTTGGGACTCCAGAATCGACAATTCCCCGCCCTACGCCAACTTCGTTTTCATACATCGAAGCGGTATCGATCAGGCGATAGCCATTGGTCAGCGCGTGGGAAACAAGCGGTGCAGCTAGGTCGTTATCAACTTTGTAGACACCAAGACCAAGCTTGGGAATTGTGTTTCCATCAAGCAGGTCTACTACCGGTGACTTGGCTTCGAGGGTCAATATGTATTCTTTCTTTGGTTAAAAAGTACTGGCTGGCAACCAGGGTTGCCAGCCAGTACTTGGTATTACACGTGAACCGAATTACTGGGTTTCAGCCCAGCGCTTGACTAGTTCGTCGTAGTTAACTGTCTCACCAGCAGGCTTCTCGTTTGCAAGTTTCGCAACCGGTGCACCTGGCTGATCGATCCAGTACTGCTCGTCCTTCTCTTCATTCATCTTGACCGCACAGTTAGCATCAGGGTTCGATGCTTCTAGACGGATCATGACGTCATCTTGAGCAGCTGCAAGCTCGTTCATTGCCTCTTGTGCAGTGAACTCACCTGATGCGGCCTTAGAGATTGACTGCCACCAGAGGTTAGAGATGGTTGGGTAGTCTGGAACGTTGGTACCGGTCGGAGACCATGCAACACGGTCTGGTGAACGGTAGAACTCAATGAGTCCTCCATAGTTACCGATGTTCTCGGTGAAGTATGGGTGGTCAAGAGTTGACTGACGGATGAATGTAGTTCCAGCAATTGACTTAGCAACGTCAACTGTCTTGGAAGTTACGAACTGTGCGTAAAGCCATGCAGCAGCGCGCTTGTTCTCGTCAGCGTGGTTCATGAATGTCCATGATCCTACGTCCTGGTAGCCAAGCTTCTGGCCATCCTGCCAGTAGGAACCGTGTGGGCTTGGAGCCATGCGCCACTTAGCAGTTCCATCTTCATTCATAACAGGAAGTGATGGGTCGGTAGCAGAAGCAGTGAATACTGTGTACCAGAAAATCTGCTGAGCAATTTCACCCTGACCTACTACACCTCCAGCCTCGCTGAAGTCCATTCCCTTTGCGGTCTCTGGAGCATACTCGAACCAGTCAAGGAACTTCTGGAGAGCGTACACCGAAGCAGCGCCGTTAAGGTCTCCACCGCGGGATACTGTTGATCCAGCTGGGTGACACTCTTCAACGCGGATACCCCACTCATCAACAGGAAGACCGTTAGGAGTTCCCTGAGTGACGTCACCGTTTCCGGCCATGGATAGCCATGCGTCAGTGAAACGCCACTGAAGCGATGGTCCTGGCTTTGCGTAGTCCATGTGACCATAGACCTTCTTGCCATCGATGGTTCCGTCTCCGTTAACTTCGGTGGAGAAGAACTTAGCGATGTCTTCGTAAGCAGACCAGTTAACTGGAACACCTAGGTCGTAACCGTAAATGTCCTTGAACTGCTTCTGAATGTCAGCGTCGCTGAACCAGTCGTAGCGGAACCAGTAAAGGTTCGCGAACTGCTGGTCAGGTAGCTGGTACAAAACGCCGTCCGAACCAGTTGTGAAGCTAGCGCCAATGTAGTCCTCGATGTCCAAACCTGGGTTTGTAATCGCTGCGTCCTTCATTAGGTCTGCAACTGGGTAGATGTAGTCGCCACGCTGATGAGTACCGATTAGGTCGGAGTCATTAATGTAGCCATCGTAGATCGATGTACGGGTCTTGATTTCAGTCTGGATCTTCTCGATAACGTCACCTTCACCAATTAGGTCGTGAGTTACTGAGATTCCAGTGATTTCCTTGAATGCCTGAGTCAGAGTCTTGGACTCGTACTCGTGTGGAGCGATGGTCTCAGAAACAACCTTGATGTCAGAAACACCAAGAGCTTTCGCAGCTTCATTGAACCACTTCATTTCAGCAATTTGCTCATCGCGAGTCAAGGCGCTGAGTTTGAACTCACCGTCGGCCCACTTTGCAGCAACTGCGTCAATGTCAGTTGGACCAGATGCACCAGAAGCACATCCGGTTACCAGCAAAACCGCAGCGGCCGACATGGCCAAACCTGAGATTGTGCCTTTCCGAACATTTCTATTCAACATTTTTACCTTTCGCATTGCAGTTGAAGAAGAGGCCAACTTGGTCTCTTCGACACTTCTAGAACTTGAAGATGCCTTCAAGCCCCAAAACGATGAGTAACGATTACTCACCGAATTCTTTATCCCCATATCAAGATCACCACTGCCATGGCTAACGCTGATATGGCCCATATAAACGTGTCACTGTCGACTACGGCAAATGACACCACCATCACAAGTGCAAACGAAATGATGGCGATGTAAACTCGCTCACTTCGGTCTGTGACGATACCCAAAAAGCCTTTGCGTCTAACAGGAGGGCTGTAGTGTCCCCAAATAGTTAGTCCTGTAATCATGACTGCAACACCGATAAACACAAATGCAATCGGAGCGGTCCAGGGGATCCAATCGAACATTTACACACGTCCTAACGCAAAGCCCTTGGCGATGTAGTTTCTAACGAACCAAATAACAATCACTCCAGGGATGATGGTCATAACTCCCGCTGCTGACAACAGGGACCAGTCGATACCAGATGCCGAAACTGTTCTAGTCATCTGGGCAGCAATTGGCTTAGCGTCGGTGGAGGTGATGGTTCTGGCAATCAGCAACTCAACCCAGCTGAACATGAACAAGAAAAACGCCGTAACACCAATACCGGATCGAATCATTGGAATGAATATGGTCACGAAGAATCTTCCGAATTTGTAGCCATCGATTTCAGCGATTTCATCCAACTGCTTGGGAACTCCCGACATGAAGCCCTCCAGAATCCAAACCGCCAGCGGAACATTGAAAAGCATGTGAGCCAAGGCAACACCCAAAGCGGTGTCAAAGAGGTTCATGGATTGGTAGAGCTGGAAGAAAGGAAGCAAGAACACCGCGGCCGGAGCCATGCGGTTTGTTAGCAACCAGAAGAACAGGTGCTTATCTCCTGAGAAGGTGTAACGGCTAAATGCATACGCTGCTGGAAGAGCCACCAACAGGGAAAGAACTGTGTTTAGCAGGGTGTAAGTAACCGAGTTCATGTAGGAACCGATCCAGGTTGGATCGGAGAAGAACTGAGCATAGCCGTTGAAGGAAATCTTGGAAGGGATTACCTCGAACTTGGAAAGAATGTCCGCATTGTCGCGAAGCGACATCGAGATCAGCCAAACCACAGGTAGTGCCCAAACCGCCATGATCAGCCAGAACAACCAGCTTCTCAAATCAATGCCGAATCTAGATTTCTTCTTTCCGGCTGCTGAAGTTGCCATCATCGTTGTCATTTGAGGACCTTCTTTGGTTTCGAACTAACTTCTTTCTTCGGTTTGGGAATTACTTCCCTCTTGGACTTTTTGGTCACCTTGGTTGCCCCAGGTCGCTCGTCCAGAGTCAAGACTGTGAAGAAGATAAAGGAGAAGATCTGAATGAACAAGAAATACATCAGCGAGAAAGCGCCGGCGACACCGATATCGAACTGACCAATTGCAATTGTTGTTAGCAAGATAGATAGTGTCTGAGTGGAAGATCCAGGACCACCACCGGTGACAACAAATGGCTCGGTGAACATCATGAATGAGTCCATGAAGCGAAGCAAAATAGCAATCATCAAAACACGCTTTAGCTTTGGAAGCTCAACGAAGCGGAACACCGCCATTGCGGATGCGCCATCAATTGCGGCTGCCTGGTAGTAAGCCTGAGGAATAGAGCGAAGACCGGCGTAAACCAAGAGTGCAACCAGTGGAGTCCAGTGCCAGGTGTCCATAACCAAGATCGTGATCCAAGCATCCAGCGGTGATTCGCTTAGGTTGTAATCGACGAATTGGTTCACGATCACTCCACCTAAGCCAAGGTCAGTTCGAGTGAAAATTTGCCAAGTGGTTCCAATAACGTTCCAAGGAATAATCAGGGGCATGGCAACCACCACCAAGGAAGCGGAAGCCTTCCAACCAGAACGAGGCATCAATCTTGCGATAAAGATTCCAAGTGGAATCTGAATCAACAGAATCTGGGCAGACAGTAGCAAATTTCTGGTGAAGGCATCTTGAATATTTGGATCAGTTGCAACTAGCTTGAAAAAGTCCAGTCCAACAAACAACCTGTTGTCAGCACCTTGAATATCCTGCAGCGAGTAGTTGGCAACTGCCATCAGCGGGATGATCGCGGTGAAGGCCACCACAAATACCACTGGAGCAACTAGGAACCAGGCTTTATTGTTTTTCTTCTTGCCATCCATGACTAGTTACCTCCTTGGCCACTTGGTGAAACGGTAGAAATGACCTTCTTATTAGAGTCAAAAACAAAGGCACGCTGTGGGTCGAAGCTGAAAGCGGCCTTAGTGCCCACTTTCACCTGGTAGCCCTCCTCCACTTTGGCAATGACCTTTTGGTCATCCTTACTCAAGTGAACTAGCTTGAAAACTCCGCGGTCTTCCACTCTTTCAACCTGGAACTCGATTCCAGACTTGGTGGCTGGAACCAAAAACTCTGGTCTAACCCCAAAGCGGTGGCTACCGTTTAGTCCAGCCTTAGCGGCTTTTCCAATGGCCTTGCCCTTGTGAGTCAAAACAGATTCTTTTGCCTCAACTTCTAGAAAGTTCATGCCGGGAGATCCAATGAAGTAACCAACAAACTCGTGCTTTGGCTCCAAGAAAAGCTCTTCCGGTGTTCCGGCCTGAACCAAGCTTCCTTGATCCATAACCAAAACCTCATCGGCAAAGGTCAGTGCCTCGGTCTGGTCGTGAGTTACGTACACAACAGTTACTCCGGTGGCGATGTGTAACCGCTTTAGGCGGTTACGCAATGTCCACTTAAAGTTCTGATCGATAACCGTAAGCGGCTCATCAAACAAAATTGCCGAAACATCCTCGCGAACCAGGCCGCGACCTAGGCTCACGATTTGCTGTAAGTCTGAGCGAAGCTTGGAAGGCTTGGTGTCCAGATCTTTTTCAATTCCCAACAGCTCGGCGATTTCATTTACTCGCTGCGCAACTTTTTCCCTTGGAACCTT
>CAXNHQ010000038.1:0-8340 GCA_964202285.1 Rhodoluna sp.
CAGATTTCTGTTGCATCCCTTGAGAAAGAACGAGCAGAACAGTTTGGAACTATCCAAGAGCAACTAAAAAACGCCGTGAGTTCAGATGAGCAACTTCGTAAAACCACTCTGGAGCTTTCTAAAGCCCTCTCCTCAAATTCCGTAAGAGGTGTCTGGGGTGAAACTCAGCTTCGTAAACTCGTTGAACTTGCAGGCTTGATTAAGCAAGCAGACTTTAGCGAGCAGGCTAGCTTCTCAACAGATGGGGGATCTGGTAGAGCAGATCTGATCATCAATCTGCCAGGTGGAAAATCTCTGGCCATCGACTCCAAGGTGCCATTCAATTCTTATCAAGAAGCCTCTGCAATTTCAGAGCTAGCCGAAGGCGAGGATGCAAAAAGGCGCCAAGATCTAATCAATGCTCATGTGAAGGCCATGAAAAATCACATTGACGCGCTATCCGGGAAAGAGTATTGGACTGGCCTAAATGCCAGCCCAGATTTTGTCATTGCGTTCGTGCCATCCGAATCATTACTATCTGTAGCGCTAGCTGCTGACCCTGCATTACTTGAGTATGCCTTCAAGAAAAACGTCGCTCTGGCTTCGCCAGTTAGCCTGTTTTCTGTTTTGAAAACAATCAATTACATTTGGCGTCAAAATGCCGATGAGAGCTCTGTTCGAAACATGATTCGACTAGGCAAGGAGCTTTACGAAAGAGTTGGCAAGATAGCTGAGCATGCAGATAAGTTAGGTCGCTCGATAACCTCAACGGTGAAGGATTACAACGTATTTGTGTCGTCTCTCGAGACTCGCGTTTTAGTCACAGCCAGGAAACTAAATGATCTAGATGAAAACCAGCTCGGAACGGATGAAATCGCGACCCCCGCTCCCATAGAATCTGGACCCACCGCGATTACGGCTACCGAGCTACAAAAGGACTAGATTCCCTTGAATAGGAGGCCAAAGTGTCCTCCCGGTTGCTTTGGCTATACTCATCTTCAGTGCTCACAATGGTGTTTGCAGCCCTATATTTCTTTCCGGAACCGAATTTTTAGACGGGTCCAATTATGAATCCACAAGGAGTATCTGCATGTCTGGCGCAGCGATCAAGTCACCGATAGTCACATTAACGCCTGCGCCGACTCTGGACCGAACCTACTCAGTGACCGATTTGGTTAGCGGTGCTGTGAACCGAGCCGACTCGGTTGGCGAAGAGCTTGCCGGAAAAGGTATCAACGTGGCAAGAGCTCTTCACTTGGCAGGAATTCCGGCTCCTGCCGTAGTTCCGATTGGAAACGCTGAAAAAGGTATTTTGGATCGAACTGGATCAAGAGATTTCTTGGTGCCACTTTGGATAAATGGAACTATCCGAGTTTCAACTACCATTCTGGAGCGTGGCGGTACCACCACAAAAATTAATGAAGCACCAAAGCCACTTAGTTCACAAGAGTGGCAACAGGTTATTGACCTAACGGAGAAAACCGTTATGGACAACGAGGCCAGATGGCTTGTAATTGCTGGTGCACTCCCAATAGACGAATCGACAGGAACTTTTGTTGACCTGCATCCAATCTTTCAACGAATGGAGAAACTGGGTGTCCGAGTAGTTTTGGATACTAGCGGTGACCCTCTGGCCTACTGGGTTCGTCAAGGTGAAGCTGCAATTCTGAAGCCAAATGCTGAGGAGCTAGCCTCGGCAGTAGGCCGAGATTTGCTAACAACTGGTGATGTAATAGACGCAGCGCGAGAACTTTGCTCCCACGGTGTTGAATGTGTTTTGGCTTCGCTTGGTGAAGATGGAATGCTAGCGGTGACAAAAACCCGCGCCTGGGCCACCAAAACTGCTTCAGTCAAGGTTATAAACACTGTCGGTGCGGGAGATGCAACCCTGGCAGGATTCCTGGCTGCGATAACTAACAACCCCCTTACAGACCAAGACTTTGGTGTTGAATTCAATGTTCCAGTTGGTGCCATGACTGCGGTTCAATGGGGCGCTGTCAAAGTGTCACAGCCAACTAGCGGCCTGGACAACATTGACAACTTGCCCGAGGTGTTCTTAACTGAGGATATAGACCTACTTGCTCCACTCAAAGAACCAGCGATTTTCAAGGAGAAATAGACATGCCAGTAGCAACCCCTGATGCCTATCTAGCGATGCTGGATCGGGCTAAGTCCCAGAAGTTTGCTTACCCGGCTATCAACGTGTCATCTTCGGCCACTGTCATTGCTGCTTTGCAAGGTTTCCAAGAGTGTGGCTCTGATGGAATCTTGCAGGTCTCCACAGGTGGAGCAGAATACTTCTCCGGTTCGACAGTGAAATCAATGGCAATTGGTGCACAGGCAATGGCTGCCTTTGTGCGTGAAGTTGCTAACGGATATGGAATAACCGTTGCGTTACACACCGATCACTGCCCCAAGGGAAATCTTGATGGCTTCGTTCGCCCACTACTTGCGGTTTCTGCTGAGCGAGTAAAAAACGGTCTAGATCCATTATTCAATTCCCACATGTGGGATGGCTCAGCGGTTCCACTAAAAGAGAACCTAGAAATCGCCAAAGAGCTGCTGGCAAAGACCACGGCTGTTGGGTCGATTCTAGAAATTGAAGTCGGTGTTGTCGGTGGCGAAGAAGACGGCGTTGAGGGAGGATCTGGAAAAGATCTTTTCACAACAGTAGAAGACGGCATGGCCACAGTTGAAGCACTAGGTCTTGGAGAAAACGGAAGATACCTGACTGCTCTTACGTTTGGTAACGTTCACGGTAGCTACAAACCTGGAAGTGTCAAACTAAAGCCAGAGCTGCTTGATGAAATCCAAAAAGCAGTTGGTAAGAAGTACTCCAAGGATTTGCCTTTTGATCTTGTGTTCCATGGGGGTTCTGGTTCAACCGAAAAAGAAATTGCAGACGCGGTTAGCTTTGGTGTTATAAAAATGAACATCGATACTGACACTCAGTATGCCTTTACTCGCGCAGTTGCTGGGCACATCTTTGCAAACTACGACGGGGTTCTGAAGGTAGATGGTGAAGTTGGAAACAAGAAGGCTTATGACCCAAGAGCCTGGGGAAAGCTAGGAGAAGCTTCGATGGCAGCCAGAGTGGTTCAAGCCGCTAACCAGTTGGGTTCTGCTGGAAAGTCACCGGCTGCGTAGTGCCGGAGCGTTCACCTTTTTACCAAAACGGCAACCCCAGATATAAGGGGAAGTTCAAAGAGGCCAAGATGCACGGCTACTGGGAGTTTTTCAGAAAAGACGGAACCCTAATGCGTTCTGGGAGCTTCGACTCGGGTAAACAAATTGGCAAGTGGACTACCTATGACCAGACTGGTCACCCTCACAAAGAGACCGACTTTGGAGCCTAAGAGCGTTTAACCTTGTTGCTGGTGTCTTGACCAGCCTCTTTGAGGTCCTTGCGCAACTCCTTTGGTAGCGAGAATTGAACGTCCTCTTCAGCTGTTGTGATCTCGATTGGCTTACCAAACTGACGTTTTTCTAGGTACTCAAGAACTTCATCCACGAGCTCTTCAGGTGCGGATGCTCCAGAAGACACCCCTACGGTCTCAACCCCTTCGAACCATTCCTCCTTTATCTCGCTCGCGTAGTCAATTCGGTATGCAGCTTTAGCCCCGGCTTCTAAGGCGACCTCCACGAGCCGGACTGTGTTGGATGAGTTTGCTGATCCAATAACCAAAACTAGATCCGACTCAGAACCGACCTTCTTTATGGCAACCTGCCGGTTTTGGGTTGCGTAACAAATGTCATCACTTGGGGGATTTTGTAAAGTTGGAAATTTCTCTCGAAGTTTCAATACTGTTTCCATGGTCTCGTCTACCGAAAGAGTTGTCTGGGATAGCCAAATGACTTTCTTAGGGTCCTTTACCTTTGCGTTTTCAATTCCATCTTGCCCGTCTACAAGTTGAACATGATCTGGCGCTTCGCCAGCAGTTCCCTCCACCTCTTCGTGGCCTTCGTGTCCGATCAATAGAATGTCGTACTCTTCTGCAGCAAACCTCTGCACCTCGCGGTGCACTTTGGTCACCAGCGGGCAGGTTGCATCAATCGTGTTTAGGCCACGTGCCTCGGATGCCTTTACTACTGCGGGCGAAACCCCGTGAGCGGAAAACACCAGTGTTGCACCCTCCGGAACCTCATCAACCTCGTCAACAAATATTGCTCCGCGCTTTTCCAGTCCTGTGACAACGTGCTTGTTGTGAACGATTTCTTTGCGAACATAGACAGGAGCGCCGTAATGATCCAGCGCCTTTTCGACTGCGATTACGGCTCGATCCACACCAGCGCAGTAGCCTCTAGGGGCGGCCAAAAGCACGCGCTTTGAAGGGGTAATGTTTATTTGGGTCACAGCTCAATCTTACGAGAGATAACTTAGCCACTTGAAGGAACCGACATGTCAGAGGATTTAGAGCAGCAATCCTCAGAATCTAGAGTGTCCAGTGAACTTACGCCATGGAGCGTCTCGAATTTCACAACCAGCCTCAAAGACTGGATAACCAGGCTTGGAAATGTCTGGGTTGAAGGTCAAATTTCCCAAATCAGCCCAAAAAAGGATGTCTTCTTTGGCGAACTGAGAGACCTGGTTGCCGACAAGGGATTCTCAATTCACTCCCGAAGGCCAGAAGTTCTCAAAACCATCTCAGAACTTGCAGCTGGTGACCGAGTGGTTGCGCTCGTGCACCCTGACTTCTGGGAGCGCTCCGGCAAAACCAGCATGGATGTTCTTGCCATAAGAAAAGTAGGTCTCGGAGAACTACTGGAGAGAATCGAAAGGCTGCGACAGCAGCTAATCAAAGAGGGTCTGACTCTGGCCGAAAGAAAACAGCCGCTTCCTTTTCTTCCTAACCTGATTGGATTGATTACCGGAGCCAATAGTGACGCTGAAAAAGATGTGCTCCAAAACGCCAAGCTTCGCTGGCCCCAGGTTAGGTTCAAGATTCAACACACTCCGGTTCAAGGCGATAAGGCCGGAGCGGAAATAATCAAGGCAATTGAACTACTCGATGCCGATACCGAAGTAGATGTCATAATTCTGACCCGCGGTGGAGGATCGTTTCAAGATCTTCTAGTTTTCTCTGATGAGCTGGTTGTTAGGGCAGTAGCAAATTGCAAGACTCCGATAGTTAGCGCAATCGGTCACGAAAACGATAGACCCCTAACGGATGAGGTTGCCGACCTCCGGGCCTCGACTCCAACGGACGCTGCTAAGACTGTAGTTCCAGACGTGGTGGACGAGAGAAAAAAACTAACTGTCGCTCTTGAGAGAATCTCTGCCAGGGTTGTCAGTTTTGTTCAGAATCAGCTTGAGTTAGTTTCAGGTATAAGAAGTCGGCCAATTTTCGCTAATCCGTTCACAATAGTTGACGATCGAGCGCTGGAGGTTAGCCAACTGTTTTTGGGGATTAGGACACAAACGCAAAACTTTGTCGACAAAGAGCAGCTGTTAATTTCTGGAATGCGAGGTCAGGTTAGGGCTCTGTCGCCCAAGCTAACTCTTGAACGAGGCTACGCCGTGGTCAGAACTTTAGATGGCGGAGTAATAACCGACCCAAAGAGTGCAGCTAAGGGACAAAAACTTAGGGTGACTCTTTCCAAGGGAGACCTTGGGGTCACTGCAGATTGAAAGTAGGCTAGGAACACAATGAATGAAACCAATAAAGACATAGAGGCGATGACCTACGAGCAAGCTCGCGATGAACTAGTAAAGATTGTCGCCGAGCTCGAAACAGGGTCGGTGACTCTAGAGTACTCTATGAAGCTTTGGGAGCGCGGGGAAGCATTAGCTAACCGTTGTGAAAAATGGCTCTCCGGTGCCAGAGACCAACTTGAGAAAGTAGCTAAAGCTAAGAAAACTGGAGCCGCGTGAGCGATGCCGCCGCTAAGCGTCGGGCTCGCCAGACGCTAATCAATCTTCTTCTTTCGCTTGGGGCAACCATTGGCGTGATGTTGGTTCTGATTCTTGCTGTGCCGCGCGATGACTCCAACCGAGTTCAAGCGGTTGACTATAAAGAGCTTGCTGCTCAAGCCGCTTCTCAAGCGCCAGGGCCTTTGTTAGTCCCAGCTATTCCAGTGGACTGGTATTCAAACTCAGCAAGATTTAGATCAGCTACTCAAGATGGTGTTGCAACTTGGTACGCCGGGTTTGTCGGTCCAAACAGTGAATTCATTGCTCTAACTCAAGGATTTGATGTCAATCAAACCTGGCTCCAAATTCAACTGGAGGCTAACAAGCCAACTGAGGAAGTTGTTTTAGGCAACTCAACCTGGGAGATATTCGAAAGCACAAAGGAGAACAATCCTCAAAAATCAAAGGATTTCCTAATGGTCCTTGAATACGACAGCAATGCTGTTTTGGTTTATGGGGTAGCGCCTAGGGAGCAACTCGAAGAGTTCGCTACGCAATTATCGCTTTTGATTGAAGCGAATAACACAAACTAACCCCCTCCCCGAAGTTTCGAACCGCAGAATGCCAATCTGCGCGCTTTTCTGACTGCTATTGCCTGCTAAAAAGAGTAAATTAGAGGTGTGGAATCAAAAAAAGATTCCTGGCGAGAAATGGCTTTGGGTAGTTTCCTAGTTGAGGTAGGGCAGTAATGGAATTTCGAATTGAGCAAGACACGATGGGTGAGGTCAAAGTACCTATAAACGCACTCTATTCCGCTCAGACTCAGCGTGCAGTTGAAAACTTCCCCATTTCAGGTTCGACTTTGGAATCCGCACACATAGCCGCTTTGGCTCAAATCAAGAAAGCTGCCGCTTTAGCGAACAACAAGCTTGGAGTGTTAGATAAAGACGTAGCGGAGGCAATTGCCAAAAGCGCCGATGAAGTTATTTCCGGAAAACACAACACTCAGTTCCCAGTAGACATCTACCAAACTGGTTCGGGAACGTCATCGAATATGAACATGAACGAAGTTCTAGCAACACTTGCTTCTAACCATTTGGGAAAGAAAGTTCATCCAAACGATCACGTAAATGCCTCGCAGTCTTCTAACGATGTTTTCCCCACCTCAGTGCACATAGCCGTTGCTTCAGCTGTAGTAAACGACTTGCTACCCGCCCTCGACTACCTGGCTTCCAAGCTTGAGAGCAAGTCGAAGCAATGGGCTCAGGTAGTAAAAGCTGGAAGAACACACCTCATGGATGCCACTCCCGTGACCCTTGGTCAGGAGTTTGGCGGTTACGCCGCCCAGATTCGCTATGGCATCGAGCGCATTCAAGGAACAATTCCTCGAGTAGCAGAAGTACCGCTTGGCGGAACAGCCGTTGGTACTGGGATCAATACCCCTAAGGGTTTTCCTCAAGAAGTAATCAAGATTCTCGCAAAAGCGACCTCGTTGCCGATCACAGAAGCTAGGGACCACTTCGAAGCGCAGGGGGCAAGAGACGCTCTAGTGGAAGCCTCTGGCGCTCTACGTGTGCTCGCAGTGAGTCTCACAAAAATCAACAACGACTTGAGGTGGATGGGCTCTGGCCCAAATGCTGGACTCGGTGAGTTAGCCATACCTGATCTACAACCGGGCTCCTCGATAATGCCAGGCAAAGTAAATCCTGTAATTCCAGAGGCGGTGTTGATGGTCTGTGCCCGAGTGATCGGAAACGATCAAACGGTTGCTTGGGCTGGGGCTAGCGGGAACTTTGAACTAAACGTTGCCATTCCTGTTATGGGAAATTCTCTTTTGGAATCAATTAGGTTGCTGGCCAATTCTTCTAGAGTTTTGGCAGATAAGACCATTGAGGGTCTTGAAGTGAACCAGGACCGTGCGCTTGCTCTAGCCGAGTCGAGCCCTGCAATTGTGACTCCTCTAAACAAAGTCATCGGGTATGAGGCAGCCGCCAAAATCGCAAAGCACTCCGTTGAAAAGTCTTTAACAATTCGGGAGGCAGTTATTGACCTAGGGTTTGTTGCGCGCGGAGAAATCAGCGAAGCTGATTTGGACAAAGCACTTGACGTATTGTCTATGACAAAGCCCCCACGCTAACAGCGCCCAAAAAACCAGCGATTAGATATGGCCCTAGTGGCATAGAACCTCCAAGCTTTATCCTTCCAAGAGCTAGAAGAGCTGTTGCTGCTAGCCCCGCTATCAAAAAGCTAATCAGTAAAGCGAGCGCTGGAAGTAGTGGCGAGTACCAGCCAAGTGCAAGTGCCATGGCAGACATTAGCTTCACATCCCCCATACCCATGAGTCCTAGTCGATTTACAAATAGCGACAGCGCAAAAGTAACAACCATAGAAAGCAACGCCCAAAGGATGTTGATCCAAACCCCAGTTACTATCCCTGCCGTGAAGTGACCAATTATCGTTATCGGAAATGATGGCAACACGTAGATGTTTGGTAGCCGTCTAACTTTGAT